>DATEIF010000746.1:0-10439 GCA_035279205.1 Vineibacter sp. | reverse complement strand
GGTGACGCCGAAGCCGCCTGATTGCCGCATGTACTCGGTCATGCCGACGCCCTTGGACCAAGACGTCCCGGGCAGTCCGCGCTGCGCCAGGTCCTGCTGGCCGCGCACGTGGGCTGCGAGGAAACCATGCATCAGCAGCGAGGGCCCCAGGCACGCGGCGAAGGCGCCTTCCTCGGCAGCCCAGCGAAAGGGCTCGATCGCGCCCGTGTTGTTCGATGGGCCCACGAAGACGAACGGCTCGCCGGTGCCGCTGAAGGAGTGGATGTCGAGCAGCACGTCGTGCTCGCGCAACAGGGGGCACAGGATGTTGGCCACCCGGTCCTCGTAGCACCGCGGCGGGACGTATTCGTGCAGGTCGCGATTGAGGTTGCGGTCGCCCTCGCGCGTGCCCTGGTCATAGGCCTTGCGGTTGGCGATCGGCACGAACGTCACCTGGCCGCGCTGGATGGCCAGCTTGCCGTCGCGGCAATCGGCGATCATCGCGCGGATCGCCTCGGTGCCGCAGGTCTCGTTGCCGTGCACGGCGCCGAGCACAAGAAGTTTCGGGCCCGGCTCAAGGCCGGCGAAACGCACGATCTCCACGGTCATCGGCGATGGTTCCTGCCGGTTGCTCTACGCCGTCACTCCGCCGCCTGCCGGCGCTCGGTCTCCTGCATCGGCTTGATCCAGAAGCGATCCTCGTTGCGCCACTGCGGGAACATCTCGGCCTTGAGCCGCGGCATCACCTTCTCGGCGAACAGCTGCGTGGAGTTGCGCACCTTGTCCGCCGGCATGTCGCCGACCTGGAACAGGCCGAAGATGTTGCCCACGCGCAGTGTCTTGGCGAGGTCGACCATGCGGTCGTAGACCGTCTGCGGCGAGCCGGCGATGACGTAGCCCTGATCGATCAGGTCCTTCCAGGTGAGCGTCGGGTAGTTACGCAGCTGCGCCTGGGTCAGCTGCGTGATCATGTTGGCCTGCAGCGTCTTGATGGTGCGATAGCCCGGCGCATCGGCGAAGCCCGGGTACACGTGCAGGCAGCGATTGTAGAAATAGTGGACGTGCGGCGCGTAGAGCCGCTCGGCCTCCGCATCGGTGTCGGCGACGCAGATCACCTGCGCGAAGCCGCCGCGATAGGGGCTGTCGTCCTTGCCGCTCTTGGCGACGCGCTCCCAGTAGCCATCCATCAGCTGCTTGGCGCGCAGATAGCCCGAGTAGCTGAGGTAGCAATAGGTGTAGTCGAACTCGAGGCAGAAATCGTAGGTCTCCAGCGACCCGCCGCCGGGGATGAAGATCGGTGGCCGCGGCCGCTGGATCGGCTTGGGCCAGCAATTGACGTAGCGCAGCTGCGTGTAGCGGCCGTTGAAGGCGAACGGCTCGTCCTCGCGCCACGCTTTCATGATCAGCTGATGCGCCTCGGCATACTTCTCGCGCGTCAGCGCCGGGATCTGGCCATAGGCATAGTTGGTGTCCATCGACGTGCCGACCGGGAAACCGGCCACCAGCCGTCCGCCGGTGATCACGTCGAGCATGGCGAATTCCTCGGCCACGCGGATCGGCGGATTGTAGAGCGCAATCGAGTCGCCCAGCACCATGATCGCCGCCTTCGACGTGCGCCGCGACAGCGCCGCCGCCATCAGGTTGGGCGACGGCATCAGGCCGTAGGCGTTGGCGTGATGCTCGTTCACACCCAGCGCGTCGAAGCCCATCTTCTCGGCGAATTCGAGCTGGTCCAGATACTCGTGATAGACGTGATGGCCGCGCCTGGCGTCGTACAGCGTGGTGGGGATGTCGACCCAGACCGAGCGGTGCTTCTCGCGGAAATCGTCCGGCAGATGCGGCCACGGCATCAGGTGGAACCAGGTGAACTTCATCCCGTCCTCCGGCGGTCCATATATATTTTCGCCGGCAGCCTAATGGCTGCCGGCGATCATGAACAACTGTTCATCATGGACTGTCCGCGCTGCGGAACAACGCAGCGGTGCGCCAAAAGCAAGCCTAGGCCGTGGTCAGCAGCTTCAAGCCGACGATGCCGGAGACGATCAGCCCGATGCAGACCAGGCGCAGAACGGCCGTCGACTCGCCCAGCAGCAGCATGCCGACGATCACCGTGCCGACCGTGCCGATGCCGGTCCACACGGCATAGGCCGTGCCCAGCGGCAGGGTGCGCAGCGCCAGCCCCAGCAGGGCGACGCTGGCGATCATGCTCAGGACCGTCGCCGCCGTGGGCAGCGGGCGCGTGAAGCCGTCGGTGTACTTGAGGCCGACAGCCCAGCCGATTTCCAGCAGGCCGGCCAAAAAAAGAACGACCCAAGCCATGGTGACCTCGCAGGTCCATGACAGGGCCGTCCCCGTCGGTCAAAGAAAACGCCGGGTCGTCCCGGCGCGTCCAATATATGGGAATGGCCGCGCGCTGATTCAAGGGCTGCGATGATGATCGCGAATGGTGCGCACCACGGACGAGTCCGGCGACAGATATTCGTTCATGATGTCGAAGTGATTGTAGCCGGGCAGGACATGCACGGTCGGATCCTGCCCATGGCGCCGCAGGTGATGCGAATAGCGGAAGGACAGATCGATCCAGCGCCACGGTTCCTGTCCGCCGGCGAAGATGGTGATGGGACAGGCAACCAACGGCGGCCGCTGTTCCATGTTGTGCCGTGCGGCGATGTCGGGATCGAGGCGCAGGTCGGCATTGACCGTCGTGCGTATCGCCGGCGTGGGATCGAAGATGCCGCTGGTCAGCGCGGCGCCGCGGATGAAGGCCGGATCGATGCCGCGTGCCTTCCAGTCGGTCGCCAGCACCTCGGCGCCCAGATGGGCGCCGGCGGAATGTCCCGACACCGTGAGCCGCATCGGATCGCCGCCGAAGCGGGCGATGTTGCGATGCGTCCATTCGACCGCGGCGATGGCCGACGCGGCAACGCCGTCGAGTGTCGAGGCCGGGCAGAGCTCGTAGTTGATGACGACCGTGGTGATGCCCAGGGCGACCAGCGTGCCGGCGACGAACGCGAAGTTCTCCTTGTCCTGCGCCCGCCAGTAGCCGCCGTGGATGAAGACATGGACCGGTGCGGCGTCGCCGGCACGCGCCGTTGCCGGGAAGATGTCGAGCTTGCGCAGCGCGTGCTCACCGTACGCCACGTCCAGCGTCGCCGTCGACTGGGCGCGTGCAGCGCGGTTGATGTCGGCGCGCTGCGCGCCATAGCTCTGGAAGTGCGGGAACGCCCGCTGCGGATTGTAGTGGAATTCGTATTCGTCGTCCGAAATGGGCGCCTCGAGCGTCATCGCGATCGATCTCCAGCCAGTTGATCCAATCCCGATCCACTTATGGATCAATTGCGCGCCACGGGGCAATAAGGCAAGCTGCAAACCGTCGTCCATCCTTGCCGGATAGCCTTCGCGCCGTGCGTACCGCCGCCGCTTCAGAACCTGCTTTGCAACCACCGGCGCCGAACATCCGCGTGCGGTCGGAGGCGGAAGCGGGAGCACTCTACGCCCGCATCAAGTCGGCGATCGCCGAGGGCCGCTTCGCGCCCGGCGCGCGCCTGCCCACCGAACGGGCTTTGTCCGCGCAGTACCGCGTGGCGCGCAACACCGTGCGCAAGACCATGACCAGGCTGGTGAGCGAAGGCCTGATCGTGCGCGAGATCGGGCGCGGCACCTTCGTGGCCAGGCGGCGTCAGCCGGCGCCCGCGCGCGAGGCCGAGTTCAGCCTGCCGGAACTGCTGGAGGCGCGGTTGCTGTTCGAGCCGGCCCTGGTCGAGCTCGTTATCGATCGCGCCGGCGAGCCGGACTGGGCGGCCTTCGATTCGGCGCTGGACGCCATGCGCGCAGCCGACACGTGGGTCGCCTTCAAGGAAGCGAAGTACGCGCTGCATTTCGCGATCGCGCGCGCCTCGCGCAACCGCTTCGTCGTGCGCCTGTTCGAGATGATCATCGCCTCGCGACGCGCTGCCGGCTGGGGCCGGCCGGGTGGCCATCCCGCGCCGCTCTCCCTGGTGCGCGAAACCGCCTGTCGCGACAATGCCGCCATCATCGCGGCGCTGCGGGCACGCGACGTCCCGCGTGCCCGCGCCCTGATGCACGATCACCTGGTGCACACGCTCTCGTCGGTCAGCGGCGCGTAGGTGACGCTCCTCACCGGCGATCGACGCTGCGCTGAAGCGCGCGGCCGGTGAGCATCAGGGCGAAGGCGGTGATCAGCACGGCCAGCCCCGGGAACAGCGAGATCCACGGCGCCAGCAGGATGGCATCCTTGCCCTGCTGCAGGATGGCGCCCCAGTCCGGCGTCGGCGGCTGTACGCCCAGCCCGAGGAAGCCCAGCGCGGCCTGGATCTGCAACACCAGCGGGAACTGCACGATGTACTGCATCAGCACCAGCGGGAGCACGTTGCGCAGCACATGGCGGCGCAGGATGGTGGTCTCGGGCAGACCCAGGCAGCGCGCGGCCTCGACATAGGTCTTGCCGACCTCGCCCACCGCGCCCGAGCGCGCGATGCGGAAGAAGACCGGCAGGTAGATCACGCTCAAGGCCAGGATGAGGTTGGATGTCTCCGGACCCAGCACGCCGGTCACGATCACGCCCAGGATGATGGGCGGGAAGCTCAGGACCACGTCGATGAGGCGCCCCAGGCCCTGATCGATCCAGCCGCCGAAGAAGCCCGAGACCGTGCCGCTGATGCCGCCGATGACGGCGGCGATCAGTAGCGAACTGGCACAGATCGCAAGCGTTATGCGCGTGCCGTGGATGACGCGCGCGAAGATATCGCGTCCCGTATCGTCGGTGCCGAAGAGGTGGGCCGCCGAGGGCGGCTGCAGCGCGTTGGCGACGTCGATCGCATAGGGCGACTGGCCGGCGAACAGGCCGGGGAGCGCCGCGACCAGGCACAGCAGCACCAGGACCAGCACGCCGCCCGCCATGGCGGGCTCGCGGCGGGCGGTGCGCGCCAGGCGATACCACGCATGCGGCGCTTGGGGCAGGGAGGCGGTGTCGGCTTGGGCCATGATCGTCACGCCAGCCGAACGCGCGGGTCGATGACGCGATAGAGCAGATCGACGCCGAGGTTGACCAGCATCGCCGCGATCACGACCACCAGCAGGGCACCCTGCAGGACCGGATAGTCGCGGGTCTGGATCGCCGTCAGCAGCAGCCGCCCGAGTCCGGGAATGGCGAACAGCGACTCCACGATCACGACGCCGCCCAGGATCTGGGTCAGCATCAGCCCCATGAAGGTGACCAGCGGGATCGCGATGTTGCGCAGGATGTGTTTGAAGAAGACGATACGTGCCGGCACACCCTTGGCGATCGCGGTGCGCACATAGTCCTGGTGCAAGGCCGACACCACGTTCTGGCGCACGAACTGGCTGTAGGCCGCCGCCTGCAGCAAGCCGAGCGCCAGGATCGGCAGGAAGAGAATGGCGAGGTTGTCGCTGAGCGATTCACCGGGCGCGGCGTAGACCAGCGGCGGCGACCAGCCCAGCGCGGATGACACCAGCACCAGCAGCATCAGGCCTGTCCAGAAGACGGGCGCCGCCAGGCCCAGCAGATTGAAGGTCTGGATGAGCGTGTCCGGCCACGTGCCCTCATAGATGCCCGATAGCAAACCCAGCGGCACGCCGACCACGGTGGCCAGCACCAGCGTCAGCAGCGCGATCTCGAGCGTCACCAGGAAGGCGTCCACCACCATCGTGGATACCGGACGGCCGCCGGTCCAGCTGATGCCGAAATCGCCTTGCAGCGCCGCGCCGATCCAGCGGCCATATTGCATCCACACCGGCTGATCCAGGCCGAAGAACGCCCGCAGCGACTGGGTCGCGGCCGGATCGCTGGTCTGGCCCAGCATCTGCGCCACCACGTCGCCCGGCACCGCCCGCACGATCAGGAAGACGACGATCGACGCCAGCACGGCCGTGACGATGGAGGCCGCGAAGCGGCGAGCGAGATAGCGGGTCATGGCGTCAGTCCCTTCTCCCCGCGAAGGCGGGGAGAAGGTGGCGCGAAGCGCCGGATGAGGGGCTTCGCGATGGTGGTCGAAGCATCGGATCTTCCTTCGAGATCGCCTGGCGATTGTCGAGCCGCAAGAGCCCCTCATCCGCCCTTCGGGCACCTTCTCCCCGCCTGCGCGGGGAGAAGGGATGAGTCACTTCTTCAGATACGTGCGCGCGAGGCCGTAGAACCAGCCGGTCGGGTGCTGCTGGTAGTTCTGCACCGCCTCGCTGCGCACGCTGACATGGTCGGCGCTGAACAGCATCACCGTCGGCACCGTCTCGGCGAGAGCCTTCTGGAACTGCGCATACGCCTCCTTGCGTTTGGCGCCGTCGGTCTCGGCAAGGCCGCGATCGAGCAGGGCGCTGGCCTCGGCGTTGGCCCAGTTGCGGAAGTCGGCACCTTCGGGCGCCTTGTGGAAGTGGCGGTAGAACAGCAGATGCGGATCGGGCTGCGTCGCCCAGTCGTTGAACGTCAGCCCCATCTGCTTGGACTGGAAGTTCTTGATCCAGACGCCGAGGTCGACGCGGCGGATGGCGAGATCGATGCCGGCCCGCGCCAGCTGCTGCTTCATCGTCACGGCGGCCGGATCCATCCAGTCGTAGCCGTTGATGGTGGTGAGCGTGAGGCTGAGCCCGTTGCCATGCCCTGCCGCGGCCAGCAGCGCCTTGGCCTTCTCGATGTCGGCCTTCTGGTTGGGCAGGCCGTCGAGCGGCACGCCCCAGCGGTCCTGCATGGCGGCCACCATGGTGCCGATGACCTTGCCGTAGCCGCCGACGGCGGCGCGCATGATCTCCTCGCGGTCGATCGAGAGCGCCACGGCCTGGCGCACGCGCACATCGCCCAGCGGCGACAGCTCGGAGCCGAGATCGAGTGCCTTCTGGTTCAGCGACGGCCAGCGCTCCAGCACCAGGCCGGGCGCTTTCTCGACCTGCTGGATGTCCTGCGGCCGGGTCAGCAGGGCGAGATCGACGCGCTTGTTGCGCAGCGCCACGATGAGGCCGGCGCTGTTGGGCACGAACAGGATATTGATGCGGTCAAGATAGGGCGCATCCGGCTCCCAGTAGTGCTCGTTGCGCACCAGGGCGAGGTGGCTGTTGGGCTTGAACTCGGCGAGCTTGAACGGACCCGTGCCGACGCTCTTCTGGTTCAGCGCCTGCTTGGCATCAGGCGCATCGAAATAGCCTGCCGGTACCACGCCGCCATACTTGTTGCCCAAGGTCATGGGCAGCGCCGCGTTGGGCTTCGACAGCGTGATGCGCACCGTGGCATCGTCCACCACATCGATGGCGGCGATGAGCGCCAGGTCGCCGGCCCCGGGCGAGCCGTTCTTGGGATCGCGCAGGTAGTTGTAGCTGTACGCCACGTCCTTGGCGGTCATCGGCTGGCCGCTGTGGAACTTCACGCCGGAGCGCAGCTTCACGGTGTAGACCAGGCCATCAGGCGACACGGTGTGGCTTTGCGCCAGCAGTGGCAGCGCTTCACCCGACGCGGCCTCGTAGAAGAGGCCCTGATACATCAGCACCGTGAAACGGATGCGCGCATCCGCCGCCTGGTGATAGGGATCGAGCGCCGGCGGCTCGACCAGCGAGCCGAAGGTGAGCGTGCCGCCCTTGGTGGCCTGCGCGGCCTTGGGGCCATAAAGGTCTTGCGCCGACGCCGGCACAGCCATGCCGGCAAGGCCAACGACGGCCGCCGCCGTCAGCGCCCAGCGGCGCCAGCGTGCCCATGGGTTCAATCCGGGCCTCATGATCTTCTCTCCCTTGTCCTGGTTCATTCACGGTAGGCGACGACGAACTCGATCTCGACCGCGGTGTTGCGCGGCAGCTCGGCGACGCCGACGGCGGACCGCGCGTGCCGGCCCTTGTCGTCGAGCAGCTTCACCAGCAGGTCCGAGGCGGCATCGATCACCTTAGGCTGGTCGTTGAAACCGGGTGCCGAGGCGACGAAGCCGGTGACCTTCAGCACGCGCTCGATGCGCGCGAGATCGCCCAGCGCCTCGGCGAGGCAGGCCAGGCCCTGCAAGACGCAGATGCGGGCCTCCTCGCGGGCGGTCTCGAGCGATACCTCGCCCCCGACCTTGCCGAAAACGCGCACCTCGCCGTCAACCTTGGGCAGCTGGCCGCTGACATAGGCGACACCGCGATGCAGCGTGACGGGCGTGTAGTTGAACGTGGGCTGCGCCGCGGTCGGCAGCGTCAGGCCCAGGCTCTTCAGTCGTTCGGCGATCATGCATCACTCCTTGGCCGAGGCGATATCGTCGATCAGGCCGGCCAGATCGATGGCCGGCGCAAATCCTGTGTCACGCCGGAAGTGGGCGTCGCTGATCAGCGGGAAGAGATCACCCGGTGGCGCGATCGCATGCGTGACGTGCAGGCTGGGCTGGCGTACGGCGAGCAGCTTCACCATGTCGCTCACCGACGCCGTGAAGCCGTTGATATTGTAGATCCCGTCGAGCGGCGCGTTGTGCCTCAACGCCACCAGGCACGCGGCCGCGACATCGCGCACGTGCATGAGGTCGATCGGGTCGTTGTGGAAGCTGACGTGATGGTTGCCGGCGGTGCGGGTCGCGCGCAACAGGGTCATCAGCGCCGCCGCGGCGCCTTCGTACCAAAGACCCGGTCCCAGCACGAGCGGCAGGCGCAGGCCGACAACCTCGATGCCATGCCGTCGCATGGCGAAGGCCGCCACTTCTTCCGCCAGATGCTTGGTAAGCCCATAGATCGTGCGCGGCCGCTTGATCGCAGCCTCATCGACAGGCGACGCGCCATAGTCCGTCGCTCGCCCGTAGACGACCGTCGAGCTGGTCCACACGACGCGCCGCACGCCAGCCGCCGCCGCGGCCTCCAGCAGATGGCGGAAGCCATCGACGTTGACGGCAAAGGCACGATCGGCGTCGCGTTCGCCCGAGCGCATCAGGCCGTCGCGCCCGGCGCCGAAGGCGGCGCAGGAGATGACGGCGGCGGGTTTCGTTCGCGCCAGCACGTCGCGCACCAGCGCCGGATCCTCGACGCTGCCTGTCGTCTCGCCGATCGCGCCGGCGACGTCCGCCAGCAGATCACAATCCATCGCCGGACCCAGCAGGTGCGGGTGATATCCGGCGTCCAGCAACGCGCGCGTGATGTGCGAGCCGACGAAGCCGCGCCCGCCGACGACGAGGATGGTCTGGTGTGCGCCGTCAGAGGGTGAGGTCGTCACGGATACAAGCCTTCAGTTGGCCGGGTCGGACGGTTGTGAGGGGCGGCACATCGCGGGCGCAGTCGGCGATCGCAAAGGGACAGCGGGTGCGGAACACGCAACCCGATGGCGGTGCCGACGGGCTGGGAATTTCGCCCTTCAGCAGCAGGCGATCGCCGCCGCGCTTGCCGCCGCCGGGCGCTGCCTGCAGCAGGGCGACGGTGTAGGGATGTGCCGGGCGGCTGTAGAGGTCGTCGATCGGCGCGATCTCCATCACGCGGCCGAGATACAGCACCATCGCGCGATCGGAGATCACCTCGACCACCGAGAGGTCGTGGCTGATGAACATCAGCGCCAGGCCGAATTCCTCCTGCAGGCTCTTGAGCAGGTTGACGACCTCGGCCTGGATCGAGACGTCGAGCGCCGACACGGCTTCGTCCGCCACGAGGAACCGCGGCGATGGCGCCAGGGCACGCGCGATGGCGATGCGCTGTCGCTGGCCACCGGAAAAGGCACGGGGATAGCGATCGAGGTGTTCGGCGCTGAGCCCGACCTGCCTCAGCAGGGCGGCCGCGCGATCGCGTGCCTCGACCTTGCCGAGGCGATCGTGGAAACGCACGGCCTCGATCAACGCATCGCCGATGGTCATGCGCGGATTGAGGCTGGCGAAGGGGTCCTGGAAGACCATCTGCATGTGACGCCGGAAGCGTCGCAGGGCCGGTGGCGCCAGTGTCGTCAATTCGGTGCCGTCGAACGCCACCGTGCCGGCGGTCGGTTCGATCAGGCGCAGGGCGAGCCGGCCGAGAGTCGACTTGCCGCAGCCCGACTCGCCCACGACCCCCAGCACCTCGCCGCGCTGGATGTCGAACGAGACATCCTCGACCGCGCGGACCGGCGGCCCTTTGCCGGCAAAGTGCCGGGTGATGCCGCGCACGGCCAGCAGCGGTGTCGCGGCCTCCGTCACGACCAGATCTCCCGCCAGCGTACGCAGCGTGCCGTCCGTTGCGGCGCGATCGCTTCGAGCGAGGGCAGAGCGGCGACACAGCGATCTTCGCCGTCGGCGCAGCGCGGATGGAAACGGCACCCGTGTGGCGTGGCCAGCGCGCTGGGCATCGTCCCCGGAATAGGCGTCATGCGCCGGCGCGGCTGTCCTTGCTGCTGGCGCGGGATGCAGGAGAGCAGGGCGCGGGTGTAGGGATGCGCCGGCCGTGACAGCACATCGGCGACCGGTCCTTCCTCGACAACCTGGCTGGCGTACATCACCGCGACTCGGTCGGCGACGTCGCCCACCAGGTGC
>DATEIF010000745.1:0-7528 GCA_035279205.1 Vineibacter sp. | reverse complement strand
ACTCGACTGCGGCAGCAGCCGGCGCGGCGGCATCACGCAGCGCCGCGCGGCTCGGAAGAGAAAGGGCTCGATTCATGTCGGTCATACCCGCAGTGAACACCCGGCAGTGATCCTGCGCTATCCGCCACCTGACGGCAATTTCGGGCTGTGACCGGCCAGCCCGGCGATCCTATCCCGGGTACTCAGGCACTTATTTCAGCTTCGGGATCTGCAACGGGATGGCATCGGACGGCAGCACGAACTGGGCCGCATTCTGAGCCGCGCGGGTGACGTTCGACGCCTCCCACACAATGCGATTGCGGCTCACATCGCGCGTGCGCAGCGCAATACCGTCATGGGTGACGCAGGTGATTACGGTATGGCCCTTCGAGGTTTCGAACTCGTACTCATCGCAGGCCTCACCCGCGACCTTGGCCTCGCCGACCCGCTTGGCGTCGCGGTCCAGCATGCTCACCGCGTCGCTGGCACGCTCGGGATCGATCTGCATGGCAATCTTTTGCCCCAGGCGCTGACTGACCACCGTCGCCGTGCGCGCCGTGAGATCAATGTAGATCGCCGCTTTCTTTCCATCGACCTGCGTATCGACCCGCATTTTGCCGGTGCCATGCCGCACCGTTGCCGGGTTGCTGCCCTTGCCGGAGGTGATGGTGCCCTCGGCTGCATAGTCGACCGTCGGCTTCGGCAGCGGCTCGGCATGCAGCCCGACCGGCACGGCCAGTGCGACCAGTGCGGGCAACGCGAGGGTAAGAAAGCCGTGGCGCGGCATGGGTTTTCCTGCAAGCGGAACGTCAGGCGCACCCTGGCCGGTCTTTGGGGCGCCGGGATGGCAGCTCACCCGACCGTTACTCGTCGTCCGGCCGCGGCATATTGCCCATGCGATGGCTCATTTGTCGCCCGCCAAAGATGTGAACGTGAAAGTGGAAGACGATCTGCCCCCCTCTGGGGCCGTGGTTGGCGACGAGCCGATAGCCTTCAGGCTCCAGCCCGAGCACCTCGGCCGTCTTGCCGACCGCCCGCCAGAAGCCGACCACGAGGGCGTCGGGCGCATGAGCCGCGAAGTCGGCGTTCGACACATAGTCACCCTTGGGCACGACCAGGACATGGACCGGCGCCAGTGGGTTGATGTCATGGAAAGCCAGCGCGTGCTCGTCCTCGTAGACTTTCCGGCACGGCAGCTCGGCGCGCAGGATGCGTGCGAAGACATTGTTGCGATCGTACTCCATGCGTCCCCCTCAAGACCCCGTCGCGATGTCAGTTGGTTGGCTGGTCCAGGCTGGAGGGCGCGGGATCGACGATGCGCACGCGCTCGTTGCCGATCTCCAGCACCGCCAGCGCCCGCTCGACCCGCCCATCGGAACGGAAGCGGAAGAGGCCGTCCAGGCCGCGGAACCCTTCCGGATCGGTCAGCGCGGTCGCCGAAAAATCGCCGCCGGGTTTCACCCGCGCCAGCTTGGCCGCCATGGTGACCGCGTCATAGGCCAGGGTCGCGAGGCGATGCGGCGCTTTGCCGTGGACCGCCTCGAACTTGCGCTCGAACTCAGCGCGGCGAGAGGGATCCGGTGCCGCGAACCAGGCCCCCGACAACTGGCCTTCCGTGGCAATGGTTGGTGTATCCCAGACACCGGTGCCGATGAGCTGCGCCTTCTTGGCGTCAGGATTGGTCGTGACCAGAGCTTGCGTCGCCGCGGCCAGCGGCGGACCTGCCACGGGCAAGAGCACGGCGGTTGAGCCGCTGCCCTCGGCGGTGATCGCCTGGGTCACGCGATCGACGCCGCCGGTCAGATTGCCGCTGGTGAAATTGAAGCGCTCGGTCGCCACCACCGTGCCGCCCCGCGACGTGACGGCATCCCGCAGCGCTTGTGTCGCCTGCTGGCCGTAGGGCGTCGCCGGTGCGAACGCCGCGAAGCGGCGGATCCCCTTCGACAACGCATTGTCGGCGACGCGGCGGACCTGAGTCTGAACGCCCAGTCCCATCGGATAGACGCCCGGCTGCGCCACGCCCTCGTCGTTGGAGAAGCTCACCATCTCCAGGTTGGCATCGCGTGCCGCCTGTGCCGCCGCAGCCGTCGCCGGACCGAACAGCGGACCGAGCAGGATCACTGCGCCGTTCTGCGCCGCCCTCTGCACCGCCGCCACGGCACGATCGGGCGTATCGCCGGTATCGACCGGAATGATCGCGATATCGCGGCCGGCGCCATCGAAGATCGCGAGCTCCGCCGCCTCCAGCATCGAGTTGCCGATGTCGCGTGCCCGGCCCGTCAGCGGCAGAAGCAAGGCAACCTTGAGCTTGCCGGTTGCCGTCACACGCGGCGCCGGTTCCGGCTTGGGATCGGCGTGCGCGATGGCAGGTTCTGGCGGCGGTGGCGGCGTGCTAGGTTGCGACGGGGTGGTGGTGGCGCAAGCACCTAGTATCAGGCCGACAGCTGCCGTTGCCAACCATCCGGCGAGACCGGATTCCGGGGCGCGGCCCATCGACGGACACGGCGCGAGCAAACGGAGCATCATGGCTCTCCCCACACGAATAATGCCTGCCGATAACGACGGTAACGACGGCATCGAAGTAAGTAAACCAGCGCCAGGCCTTTACCTTGTGGCGACGCCCATCGGCAATGCGCGCGACATCACACTGCGCGCGCTGGACATCATGCGTGCCGCTGACGTCATCGCCTGCGAAGACACACGGGTCACGCGCACATTGCTGACGCTTTACGGCATTTCGGCGACCGTGATCGCCTGCCATGACCACAACGAAGCCGCGGCGGCCGGCCGCATTGTCGCCGAGATCAATGCGGGCAGGGTCGTTGCGCTGGTCACCGACGCGGGCATGCCGCTGGTCTCCGATCCCGGTCATCGTGTGGTGCAGGCGGCAATCGACGCCGGTCTGCCGGTAACCGTGGTCCCCGGGCCATCGGCACCCCTGGCAGCATTGGCGCTGGCGGGCCTGCCCAGCGACCGCTTCCTGTTCGGCGGGTTTCTGCCCAACAAGCCGTCGGCACGTCGCGAGACGATCGCGGCGCTTGCGTCGGTACCGGCGACCCTGGTGTTCTTCGAAACGCCGCATCGCCTCGTCGAGGCGCTGGCCGATCTTGCCGACCTTCTGGGACCGCGCCCGGCGGCCGTCGCGCGCGAGCTCACGAAACGGTTCGAGGAAGTCCGCCGCGCACCGCTCGATACGCTGGCACGTCACTATGCCGAAGCCGGGCCGCCCAAGGGCGAGATCGTCCTGGTGATCGCGCCACCGGGGCCGCGGGCCGAACCGGCCGAGGCCGACATCGACGCAGCGTTGCGTGAAGCGCTGGCGGCCACCGGCGTGCGCGAAGCGGCCGCGGAAGTGGCGGCACGCTTCGGGCGGCCGCGCCGCCAGGTCTACGCCCGTGCGCTGGCGCTGAAACGGCTGTCCGAATGAGAGCCGGACCGCCGCCATCCGGCCTTGCCGCTGATCCGCGGCGGATCGCGGCCGACCGGATGGGGCGCTGGGCCGAATGGCGCTGCGTGTGGCGGCTGCGTCTGACCGGCTATCGCGTGCTGGCCCGACGGTGGCGGGTTCCGGCGGGCGAGATCGACATCGTGGCCCGCCGCGGTGCGCTGGTCGCATTCGTCGAGGTCAAGGCCCGGATCACCACGACAGACGCCGCCTTCGCCTTGACGGAGCCGCAGTGGCGGCGCATCGCCCGGGCGGCGGAGACGTTCATCGCGCGCCGGCCCGGGTTGGCGGGGTGCGCGATCCGGTTCGATGCTATGCTGGTGACGCCGCGGGGATGGCCGACACATGTCGTCGACGCCTGGCGGCCGTAGCTGCGGATGATCGGACATGGCAGGCACTCCGGCAACGACTCGCGTGAAGACCGCTCTGCTCGAGCGGCTGACGACGCTGTGTGCCGTCGGCGATGTGTCCGTCGATGTCGCCGAAGCCGCGCTGGTGCTTTCGGCGCTGCGCCGCCCTGATTTCGATCCCGCATCTTATCGTGACCACATGGCGGCGTTGTGCGCCGAGGTTGGCGTGCGAGCGCAGCGCGGGCATGAGCCGCCGGATGCGCTGCGCGCGGTCCTGGTGGAGGGCTACGCCTATCAGGGTGACCGCGAGACCTACGACGACCTGCAGAACGCCGACCTCGCGAGTGTCATCGATCGCCGTCGCGGCTTGCCGGTCGCGCTGAGCCTGATCTGGCTGCACGCCGCGCGGGCTCAGGGATGGGCGTGCGTCGGCGTGGCCTTCCCCGGGCACTTCCTGGTGCTGCTCGACGCTGCCGGCACGCGCACAGTCCTCGATCCCTTCAATGACGGTGCCGTGCTGGAACCACCGGACCTGCGCCGTCTGCTGAAGACCGTGCATGGAGCCGATGCCGAATTGCGGCCCCAGCACGTCGCCACCATGTCCGACCAGGACGTTCTGTTGCGGCTCGAGAACAACATCAAGGTGCGCCAGATTCGCGATGGCGACGTTGCCGGCGCCACCTCGACGCTGGAGCGGATGACGGCGATCGCACCGGATCGGTCGGCGTTGTGGTTCGAGGCCGGTGCGCTCAACGCGCAGATCGATGCCGTCGGGGCTGCCTGCCGCGCCTTCGACCGGTTCCTGGCGGTCGATGCCGAAAACCCGCCCTCGGACGAGGTCGACGTGTCGGCAGCCCGCGCCAAGGCGCGGCGCGACGCCACGGCTCTCTTGCGCGAACTGCGGCGGCGGCTTAACTGAGCCCGCTGCTGGTTCGGCGCCGCCGGAGGAATCGTGCATGGGTCTCGCTGTTGCCTTCCAGATGGACCATATCTCCACTGTCGACATCGACGGTGACTCGACGTTTGTGCTGGCGCTTGAAGCCCAGGCCCGCGGCCACACGCTCTACCATTACACGCCGGCCGACTTGTACTTTCGCGACCGCAAGGTGATGGCCAAGGCGCAGCCCATGACGGTCCGTCGCGAGAAGGGCCGCCACTACGAACTGGGTGCGGCGGAGATCCTCGATCTCGCGACCCTGGACGTGGTGTGGCTACGGCAGGACCCGCCGTTCGACATGGCCTACATCACGACGACGCACCTGCTGGAGCACATCCACCCCAAGACGCTGGTGGTCAACGATCCGGCCCATGTCCGCAATGCACCCGAGAAGCTTTTCGTGACCCACTTCGACGGCATCATGCCGCCGACGTTGATCGCCTCCGATGCGGCGCGCATCCGCGAGTTTCGCGACGAGCACCAGGACATCATCCTGAAGCCGTTGTTCGGCAATGGCGGCGCCGGCGTCTTTCGCGTCAAGCCGGATGATGAAAACCTCAATGCGCTGCTCGAGATGTTCTCCAAGGCATCGCGCGAACCGATCATTGCGCAGCGTTACCTGCCGGAGGTCCGCCAGGGTGACAAGCGCATCATCCTGATCGACGGTGAGCCGGTGGGCGCCATCGATCGCGTACCGGCCGCGGGCGAGTCGCGATCGAACATGCATGTCGGCGGCAAGCCGGTGAAGGCGACGCTGACGGCGCGCGATCGCGAGATTTGTGCCGCCATCGGCCCGGCGCTGAAAGAGCGCGGACTGATCTTCGTGGGCATCGACGTGATCGGCAACTGGCTGACCGAGATCAACGTCACTTCGCCGACCGGTCTGCAGCAGATCGACCGCTTCGATAATGTGAATCTGGAAGGCCGTATCTGGGATGTCGTCGAAGCCAAGCGCGCACTCGGCGCGTGAGATACGGAGAACGATCATGACGCGTGCTGCAAGGATGGCCTGCGTGGCGACGGCGCTGATGATGGGCGCCGTCCACACGGCGCCGGCTCAAGCTCAGATCGAGATCCTGTTGTCGCGGCCGATGGTAACGGCCGTCGAAAAGGGTGATCTCGCCGGCGTGCAGCAAGGCCTGCTGAAGGGAGAAAGCGCCAATCAGATCGACGCTCAGCGTCAGCCGCTGCTGATCGTGGCCGTATCCAAAGGATACGTCGAGATCGCCGAAGCGTTGCTGAAAGGCGGCGCGATCGTCGATGGCACGGATCGCGACGGCCGCACAGCCCTGATCCGGGCCGCCGAACGCAACGACCCGGAGATGGTGCAGGTTCTGCTGAAGCGCAATCCCAGGGTCAATGCCCAGGACCGGCAGGGTGTCACGGCCCTGATGATGGCGGCCCGCAACGGATCAACCGAAGTGGCGCGCGCCCTCATTGACAAACGTGCCGATCCCAATGTCTCCGACTACACCGGGCGCACCGCCATGGCCTACGCGCGCGAGTCACGGCGCGGCGGCGGCGGGGTCACCGAGATTCTGCGCCGCGCCGGCGGCAAGGGCTGACGACAACGCCAACCGCGGCCCAGCTGCGGTTGTCATGCTCTCGCGGCTGTCATGTGAATTATCACGTGCGTGGTACGCGCACGGATAAGTCGAAGCGCGGTCGTGCGCCCTTCGCCACCGTCAGGATCAGTCGGTCATCGCTCCTTCGCGGATGTAGCGTACACCTGCACGCAGTCTGTCGCGCGCGGACGGCCTCGGTATAACCCGCTGCAACCATCGGATGCGGTGGAGCGTTCCACGGCATGGCCCGCGCGGCTCCAGTTCCGGTCAACCTCGCGGGTGAGAGGGAGACCGATATGCGCAAGGCCCTGTTCGCGACGCTTGCTCTCCTCGCCGTCGGATTCGTGAGTACGGCGCAGGCACAAGCACCCGACAAACCGCCGTCCAGCTACTCGCCGGTCGTCACGCCGGAGCCGTTCGCGACCGTCATGTCGCGCATGCGGACGGAAAAAGCGGCCATCATGAAACGGCAGATGGACCTGCTGGGCGAACGCTACGACCTCGGCGACCGCCCGGCATCGGGCGTGACGATGTCGCGCGGCAAGCCCGTGCAGGACGGCGTTCGTGTGAAACTCTCCTCCGGTTTGTCCTGGGACCGCCTGGGCGCCATGCGTCCCGAGGAGATCCGCGATCGTGATCAGTTTCCCAAGGGGTTCCTGCCGCTGCCGCACCCCAACCATCCTGAGGGCGGCATGGTGTTTCCCCGGTTTCACATCGATGAAATCAAGCGACAGGAGGCACGCGACCTCACCCGCTTCGATCTCGACTTCGATCTGCCTGATCATCTGTTGCCGGAGTTTCCGGCACCCATCTTTCTGACGACGCGCCCGGATCTGGGCGACGTCTCGCAAGGCAAGCTGTTGACCATCGACAATTTCTTCGAGCTGTTCAACGGCGTCCTCAATCCCAAGCAGCTCGAAGGACTGCGCTTGCTGCTGACGCCGTTCCCACAGCAGCAATTCAACCAGACCGAGGATCGCCGCAGCGAGCGGCCCAGCCGCGGCGTCGCCTGTTTCGACTGTCACGCCAACGGACACACGAATGCATCGACCCACCTGGTGGGCGATATCCGTCCGCAGCCGTTCCGGCATCGCATCGATACGCCATCGTTGCGCGGGGTCAACATCCAGCGCCTGTTCGGCTCGCAGCGCGCGCTGAAGAGCGTGGAGGACTTCACCGAGTTCGAGCAGCGCGCCGCCTATTTCGACGGCGACCCGGTGACGGCGACCAAGAAGGGCGTGAACGTCCTGGA
>DATEIF010000744.1:0-3220 GCA_035279205.1 Vineibacter sp. | reverse complement strand
GATGTCGTCATCGGACACCGGCACGTGGGCGCGCTTCTTGTAGAAGTCAGCGATGTAGGCGAACTCATGGCCTGAGATCAGCAACTCGGCGATGTCGCGCTGCTGGTGCAGGCCGAAATGCCAGAGCTCGGGGTCGGGCTTGGACTTCGCGTCGTTCCAGGCGCGGGTGGCAGGTACGGGCACGTCAAGCATCACCAGCCGCGCGACCTCGCCAGGCCATTGCGCGGCATAGGCATAGGCCACCATGACGCCAATGTCGCGGCCCACCAGATTGACCCGTCGGGCGCCCAGCGCCTGGACCAGCGCCCGGATGTCGGCGGCCATGGTTGCCTTGTCGTAGCCCGATGCCGGCTTTTCCGATTCGCCGGCGCCGCGGTAGTCGACCGCTACGACACGATAGCCGGCGTCGGCCAGGGGCGGCATGACGCGCCGCCATGTGTACCAGGTCTGCGGCCAGCCATGCAGCAGCACCACCATCGGCCCATCGGCCGGGCCGCCGATGACGTAGTGCAACCGCACGCCGTTGGCGTCAGCGTAAGCATGCGCGAAGCGCTGGTCGAACCCATCCGGCAGGCCGGCACGGGCCACCAGCGGCGCCGGCGCGTCCTGCGCGGCCGCGGGCGTGCTGGCCATCATCATGGTCAGCATCGTGGCGACGATGATCAAGGGCACGAACCGCTTCATGACGACACTCCCGGGCGACACTCCCGATCGATGCCGGGCGAACGCATCGGCGATTGCCCTGTTCCCTGCGCGGCGGAACTGCGGTCGTGCCAAGGCGTCATCAATACGGGGGCGAGATCCGCAGGAGCGCACCGCGATGAACGTTCTGGCCGCCGCCGCCCGTGCGGCTCTGATCATGCTGCTGCCGGCGAGCATGGCCCTGGCACAAGGCACGACTCCGACCGAGAAGAACGCACAGTCGACACTGGAAAAGGCTGGCTACAAGCAGGTGCGCGACCTCAAGGCCAGCCCCAAGGGCGTCGCCGCGACCGCGACCAAGGACGGCAAGACCGTCTCCGTCGTGGTCGATCCCACCGGGCACATCAAGGAGCAGCCGGCGGAGAAATAAGCTCCCGGCACGCGGGGAAAGGCAGAACGCCGGAATAGGTGGCGACGCCACGTGTCCATCCGCCTGAACACGCCGGGAGTGGACCGTGAAATACCTGACGCCGATTGCAGACGGCATCGACGCCGAGTTCCAGGAAATCGAGTACGACATCTGGCAGTCCATCCAGAAAGACAGTGTCGATCCCTCGGCGCTCGCTGTGCCCAGAGTCATGGGCAAGATAACGGCCGGCCTGGCCGTCAAATCGGTTCGGTTCGCGGCCGATATGTTCGTCATCGATGCCCTTCGCATCGGGGACGGGTTGGAGAAGGCGCAGAACGGCGACAAATGGGGCTATGTCGAGGATTTCGGCCGGGCGCTGGTTATCGGCGGCGTCATCGTCAAGATCGCCGCGCGGGTGGCGGGCGGCATCCGCGCGGTACGCGGCCTGAAGATGGGAATCGACAAGCTGCACGGGGGGTTCTGCGCCCCGGTCGCGGCGGTGCGCGGCGCCAACTTCCAGGGCGTTTATATTACGATATGGGACTACGCCGAGAAGGCCGGGGTCTCGCTGTCGCAGCTCGCGAAGGGCTCGCGGATCGAAAAGATCGCTGAAACGCTCCGCAAGCTTAACGTGACGATCAACGAGATCACGCTGCCGGTCACGGAGAGGATCGTCATCGCCACGGGCGAGGTTGCCGAAGTGTCGTCCATCGCGCACCTCGAACGGGGACTGCAGATGGGCGCCAAGGGCGATGTCTGCCTCGTCAATCTCGTGCGCAACAAGTTCAGTGCCGCCGGTACCATCGACACGTCGCACGCCGTGCTCGTGCGTAACCTCGGCAACGGCATCGAGTACATCGATCGGACCGGCAAGCGATACCGATCCTTGGCCGACTTCGAGACCGTCGGCGGCTATGCCGGCATGAGTCGCGCCCGCCCGCAGGCGCAGATGCTGCACTTTCCCGACACGCGGGTCACCGACGCGGCGCGCCTCGGCGACTCTGTGGGGACGCTGTTTATGATGATTGCCGTGCGCGTGCTGCCGACGATCATCGACAATCGCCTGTCATCGCTGGCGCCTGACACGCGCCCGATACCACCACAATTGAAGAATGCGCGTGACGCCGGGACCTGGGTTCCCGGACGCATGTGCGTGGTACCCAAGGCCAATTCGCCCGTGAACACCACGATCTTCTTCCGATACATCGTGCAACCCGGCGACAGCCTGGGCCGCCTGGCGCAGCGCGTGTATGGCGATGCCGGCAAATGGCCCGTGATTCTTGATGCCAATCGGGACGTCTTCCCCGGGATGATCCAGGCCAACGATTCGCTGGATGCACTGGCGATCGGCCGCAAGGAGTTGCTGCTTCCCAGCGGCATATGAGCCGAACCGTCATGACCAGCACCCGCCTCTGCGACCGGTCGTCCGCAATAACGCGGCTGGCGCCCGGCGACGCCGGCCGGCGCCGATGGCCGGCACTTCGTACCCGACCCACCGACGGAGATGGCCATGTCCTCATCGCGTGATGCCGCCGCAGCCGGCCTGCACAAGCCGGCGGCGACCACCCGTGCCGGGTTCGTGCATCTGGAGACGCTCGCCGGCCGCGGCCAGCAACCCGGGTCGCCCCACACGCACGACACGCCGGCGGATGCTTCACGACCGGCGCCGGCGGTCCACCTCCTGGCTGCGGTCACGGCACCGGCACCGCTGCCGCCGCCCGAGGCCATGGCGGTGGTCGATTTCTGGAGCGAGGCCGGACCCGAGATGTGGTTTGCCAAGGACGCCGATTTCGATCGCCGGTTCCGCCACTACTTCCTGGGCCTGCACGAGGCCGCCGCACGCGGCGAGTGCCGGGGCTGGCTCGCGACGCCCCACGGGGCGCTGGCGTTGGTGCTGCTGCTCGACCAGCTCCCGCGCAACGCCTTCCGCGACACGCCGCGCATGTACGCCACCGACACCTTGGCGCGGCAGATGGCCGACGCCGCGATCGCGGACGGCCACGACCGCACCGTCGAGCCGGCGCTGCAGGTCTTCTTCTACCTGCCCTTCGGCCACTCCGAGAACCTCACCGACCAGCAGCGCGCCACCAGCCTCTGCCGCCGGCTGGGCGAGCCGCACGCCACGCGCGCGCAACATCACCACGACCTCATTCAGCGTTTCGGCCGCTT
>DATEIF010000743.1:0-7046 GCA_035279205.1 Vineibacter sp. | reverse complement strand
CCTGTCGGGCTCGATGCAGATCTTCGGCACCACCGTGCCGCACTACAATCTCTTCATCATGCTGCTGGGCCCCGCCATTGCACTGGGGCTGTGGCTGCTGATGCACCGCACCAGGGTGGGGCGCCTGATCCGTGCCGCGGTGATGGATCGCGAGATGCTGGGTGCGCTCGGCGCCAACGTGGGCTCGCTCTACACCGTCATGTTCGCTGTCGGTGCGTTTCTGGCCGGCCTGGGCGGCGCGCTGGTGACGCCGGTCAAGAGCATCGTGCCCGGCATGGACGTCGAGGTGATCGTCGAGGTCTTCATCGTCGTCGTGATCGGCGGCCTGGGCTCGTTGTGGGGCACGTTCCTGGGCGCGCTGGTGTTCGGGCAGGTGCTGGCATTCGGCATCCTCATCATGCCGCGGTTCTCGATCTTCGCGGTCTTCGCGCTGATGGCGATCATCCTCATCGTGCGTCCCTGGGGCCTGCTCGGAAAGCCGCTGTCGCGATGAGCCGCCGCATCCCCTGGGTCCTGGTCGTCGTCCTGATCGCCATGTGGATCCCATGGCTGGGGTCGCGCTTCTATACCTTCATCGCCACCGACATCGCGATCCTGGCGCTGTTCGCGCTCAGCCTGAACCTGCTGCTGGGCTACACCGGCCTGGTGTCGTTCGGGCACGCCGCCTACTTCGGCATCGGCGCCTATGTCTGCGCCATCCTGATGAAGACCTACGGCGTGCCGTTCGTGCTCAGTTTCCCGGCGGCAGGCATCGCCGCGGCCCTGTTCGCGCTGGTCTTCGGATTCTTCTGCGTGCGCTTGACGAAAATCTACTTCGCCATGCTGACGCTCGCCTTCGCGCAGATCGTGTGGGCGATCTGCTTCAAATGGAACGACGTCACGGGCGGCGAGCAAGGGCTGCCCAACGTCCCTTACCCCGAGCTCGCCTGGATCGGCGCCATCCCCGGCCTTGGCGGCCTGCGCGCCGGCGATCATTTCTATCTGCTGGTCCTGGTGCTGGTGGCGGTGGCCGTGGCGGCTCTCTATCGCATCGTGTCGTCGCCCTATGGCCGCATGCTGACGGTGATCCGCGAGAATCCCGAACGGGCGGAGTTCATCGGCATCAACGTGCGGCTCTATCAGCTGTCGGCGTTCACGGTGGCCGGCTTCTTCGCCGGCCTTGCCGGGGCGCTGTTCGGCATCTTCAACCGCGGCGTCTTCCCCGACTTCGCCTATTGGACCAAGTCGGCGGAAGTGCTGATCATGACCATCCTGGGCGGCATGGGCCATTTCTGGGGGCCGGCGGTGGGCGCCATGGTGCTGACCCTGCTGAACCAGGAGATCACGTCCTATACGCAGTACTGGCCGCTCATCCTGGGCACGATCCTGATCGTGCTGCTGTTCGGCTTCCGCGGCGGCATCGTCGGCGCCCTGGTGTCGCTGGGCCGCCGGCTGCGGAGGCGTTGAGATGCTCGAGGTCCAGGACCTGCACAAGCGCTTCGGCGGGTTCGCGGCCGTCTCCGGCGTCAGCTTCACCCTGCCGAAGGGTGTGGTCATGGCGATCATCGGGCCCAACGGCGCCGGCAAGTCGACGCTGTTCAACCTGATCACCGGCCATGTCGAGCCCAGCGCCGGCCGCGTGCTGCTGTCCGGCCACGACATCACCGGCGCGCCGCCGCACACGATCTGCCGTCGCGGCGTGGGCCGCTCGTTCCAGCGCACCAACATCTTTCCCAACCTGACCGTCTTCGAGTGCGTGCAGGCGGCGGTGCTGGCCCATCGCGGCCAGGGCCGCAATTTCTGGCAGCGTTCCGATCGCCTGTACCGCGCCGAGACGGATGCGCTGCTGGTGTCGCTCGGCCTTGCCGACAAGGCCAGCAGCCTGGCGGGCGAGCTCTCGCATGGTAATCAGAAGCAGATCGAGCTCGGCATTGCGCTGGCGAGCGATCCCGACATCCTGCTGCTCGATGAGCCCACCGCCGGCATGTCGGCCGTGGAAACGCACGAGACCATCGCGCTGATCGCCCGCATCGCGCGCGAGCGCGGGCTGACCTTGCTGTTCACCGAGCACGACATGGACGTGGTGTTCTCGATCGCCGAGCGCATCGCCGTGCTGCACCAGGGTCGGCTGATCGCCGAGGGCAGCCCGCAGGATGTCCGCGCCGATGCGGAGGTGCGGCGGGTCTATCTCGGAGAGCGGCAATGAGCGCTCTGCTGGAACTGCGCGACATCCATACCGCCTACGGCCTGTCGCGCGTGCTGTTCGGCATATCGCTGGAGATTGCCGGCGGCGAGTGCGTCTGCCTGCTGGGGCGCAACGGTGTCGGCAAGACCACGACCATGCGCTCGATCATGGGGCTGACACGTCCCAGCGCCGGGCAGGTGCTGTGGAAGACCAAGAATATCGCCGGCTGGGCGCCGCATCGCATCGCGCGCGCCGGGATCGGGTTCGTGCCGGAGGACCGCCGGGTCTTCGCCGAGCTGACGGTGTGGGAAAATCTCGACGTCGCCGAGAAGGCGTCGCGACGGACCGGGTCGTGGACCGTGCAGCGCGTCTACGAGATCTTCCCCAAGCTGCGCGAGCTCGCCGACCGCCAGGCCGGGTTCCTGTCCGGCGGCGAGCAGCAGATGCTGACCATCGGCCGCACCCTGATGTGCAATCCCGAGCTGCTGTTGCTGGACGAGCCGTCCGAAGGACTGGCGCCCATCGTCGTCGACCGCCTGCTGGAGCAGGTGAACGAGTTGAAGCGCCAGGGACTCACCATCCTGCTGGCCGAGCAGGGCGTCGATTTTTCGCTGCGGCTGGCCGATCGGGTCTATGTGCTGGAAAAGGGGGCGGTGCGCCATTCCGGCCCGGCGGCGGAATTGCGCGAGGACAGCGACCTGCGCCACCGCCTGCTGGCATTGTAAGGAGCCAAGCATGAGCGTCGAGATTCGCGATCCGCGCTTCAAGTCCGTTGTGGGCGAGGATGTCCAGTTCGAGGAGATCGGTTCCGGTTTCCTGTTCACCGAAGGGCCGCTCTGGCACCCGACGGAGTCCTACCTGCTGTTCAGCGACATGCCCGGTGATCATCTGCGGCGCTGGAGCCGCGCCGATGGCGTGCAGACATTCCGCAAGCCCTGCAACATGTCCAACGGGCTGGCCTGGGACCGGCAAGGACGCCTGCTGGCCTGCGAGCATGCCACCAGCCAGGTGACGCGCACCGAGAGCGACGGACGCATCACTGTCATCGCCAGCCACTACGAGGGCAAGGCGCTGAACAGCCCGAACGACATCGTGGTCAAGAGCGATGGCGCGATCTATTTCACCGATCCCACCTACGGCCGCATGAAGTACTACGGTCGCGAGCGCGCCTGCGAGCTTACTTTCCAGGGCGTCTACCGCGCCGCGGACGGCGCGTTGACGCTGCTGGCCGACGATTTCGCGCAGCCCAACGGGCTCTGTTTCTCGCTCGACGAGAAGCATCTGTTCGTCAACGACACCAGCCGCCAGCACATCCGCGTGTTCGATGTGCAGGCCGACGGCACGCTGGTGGATGGCCGCATCTGGGCGAGCACCACGGGAGAGGGACCCGGCGCGCCGGACGGCATGAAGATCGACAGCGCCGGCAACCTCTATAGCTGCGGGCCCGGCGGCATCCATGTCTTCGCGCCGGATGCCACGGCGCTGGGCGTCATCAAGGCGCCGCAGCCGACCGCGAACTTCTGCTGGGGCGATGACGACCGACGAAGCCTGTTCATCACCGCATCGACATCCGTCTACCGCACGCGGGTCAAGGTGCCTGGCCGCTGACCTATGGTGCGTGATCGTTACCTTCCCCCGCAAGCGAGGGAAGGTAAGACGCTTAGCGCTGCTGCAGCCAGAAGGTGTCGGGGCGGTACATGCCGAAGAAGGCGCCGGGGTGCCAGCTGTAGATGCCTTTGCGCGGCACGTTGCGCAGTTTCTTGCTGACCACGACCGGTTGCAGCGAGCCTGATATGACGCCGATCGTGTACTGCTGATCGGCGTGCGCGGTGAGGATCTCGCGCCAGATCTCGGCCTGCTCCTCCGGGTCGATCGTTTTTTCCCACGTGTCGACCAGCGTGATCAGCCGCTGGATCTCAGGCATGTCGCAGGGCTCGCCCGCCTTGCCCTTGCTCTCGCGGTACAATCCCCATTTCGGCCACTGCAGGTCGCCCAAGGTACCGGGCGCATATTCGCGCGGGCTGGAGGCTGCGGTCGGCAGCGCGCTTTCGAAACCATACCAGACCGCGATCATGGTCTGGCCGGCGGCAACCCGCTGGCGCAGCAGATCGCGGGTCTGCGGCCGGATCAGCAGCTTGATCCCGGCCTTGCGCCAGGTCGTCTGCATCAGCATCAGGATGTCGGCCTGCTCCTTGGACTCGCCCGAGGTCTCGGCGACCAGGAGCAAGGGGCGTCCGTCCGCCAGCAGCCGCGTGTTCTCGGCATTGCGCTTGGTCAGCCCGAGCTCATCGAGCAGCTGGTTGGCCTGGCGCAGATCGAACTGCGTGTTGCGCTCGCGGTACTCGGGCTGATAGAGCGGCGAGCCGGGCCGGATGGTGTTGTTGCCCGGCCGCGCCAGCCCCAGGAACACCGCTTCGTTGATCTCGTCGCGATCGGTCGCGAACGACAACGCGCGGCGGAAGCGCGCATCGCGGAACAGCGCGCGCAGCACCGGATCGCTGTGGTTGAAGTTGGGATAGAGCGCCAGCTCCGAACCGTTGCCGGTTTCCCAGAGATAGACCTCGAAGGGGAAGATCTTGGTGTAGCTCTTGAGGTAGGTGAAGTCGTCGAACTTGAGATAGCGCGCCTGCAGGTCGCTTTCGCCGCTGCCGGCCTTGAGCGGGATGACGGTGGGCGAGACCACGTTCAGCACCACCTGGTCGAGATAAGGCAGCTGCACGCCATTGGCGTCGACGCGGTGATAGAAAGGGTTGCGCTCGAAGACCAGCCGGGTCGAGGGCGGCTTTGTCCTGGGCAGCCACGGCATCAGCGATGGCAGCTCGGGATTGTCGCTGACATACATCTGGTCCAGCCGATTGTGCAGGCGCGGCCACTCCCGCGACCGTGTCTGCTTGATGGCGTCGGCCAGCGCCTGTGGGTCGGCGTATTTGACGTGGAACTGCTTCAGGTAGTGGGCGGGACGGTAGATGAACAGCGGCAGCGCGCGCGCCTGGGCCTCGAGGAAATAGGGATTGGGCGCCTGCCAGGTGAAGCGCACGGTCTGCGGGTCGAGAATCTCGAAAACCGGCGGCTGATCGTCGATCAGCATCTCGCCCGGCGGCCCGTTGGGGTTCAGCTCCCGGTTGTTGGCGACGTCCTCCCACCAATAGCGGATGTCCTCCACCGTGAAGGGATGGCCATCCGACCAGCGATGCCCCGCGCGCAGCCGGAAGGTGAAGCGCCGTCCCTCTTCGACGGTGTAGGATTCCAGAATGTCGGCCCGCAGGCTGAGGTCGGGATCGAACGCGATCAGGCGGGCGTAGCCGTAGAGCGACATCAGGCGCGTATCGCGCTCGGCGCCCAGGGTCACGATGACGCCGCCGGACTGCCCCGGTCCGTCGCTGCCGGCAAAGCCGCGCACGACGAAGGGGTCGCGCGGCAGCCGCTCCGCGATCGGCGGCAGCGACCCCGCCTTGACGCGCTCCAGCCAGAAGGGGGTTTCCTTGGCCGTCACCGGCTGGGGGCTGGCCGTGCCCGGTCGCGCCAGGGCCCACAGCACCGAACCCAGGCCGACGCTCAAGGCCCGTCGTCGCCCCAGGTGTGATGCTGCCCTGCCTCTGACGCGAACGCCCATGTCCATCCCTTCAAGTGTGGGATGAATTCTGCCTCTCTTGTCCCTCGGTTGCGACCTTTATTGATCGGCAGAAGGAATTAGGCGTGCTTGCCGCTGAAGGCGTAGCGCACCGCCGGGCGTTCCGCCTCGATGCGGATATTCCAGATCAGCAGCGCCGCAAAGATCTTCACGATGACCGGCAGCGCGATATAGACGATGACCAGCGCCGTCGTGTCATATTTGCCGGCGCCGGGGTCGAAGCCGAGCCAGGCCGCCACCGGCAGCGAGAACGCGGCGCCCACGGCGGTCGCGAGCTTGGTCGCCAGCGCCCACAGGCCGAAATAGGCACCGGTCTCGCCCTTCGTGTCGGCACCTTCCTGGGCATTGATGATGTCGGCGAGAATCGACGGGGGCAGGCCATAGTCGGCGCCGAGCCCCAGCCCGGTGATGGCGGACGCCACGACGAACAGCCACAGATGGCTCGGTCCGAAGAATGCCGCAATGGACATCGCGATCGCGGTCAGGGCCATGCCGATGAACCAGGCCGCCGCCTTGCTGAGCCGCTTCGACAGGATCAGCCACACCGGCACGCTGGCAGCGCCCGCGATGAAGTAGGTCAGCAGCACAATGCCGGCCTCGGTCTTGGTGCCCTTCAGCACGTGCTCGACGTAGAACAGCATCACGCTGACGGCGATGCCCAGTGCCGAGCCGTTGACGACAAAGACCAGCAGCAGGCGGCGAAACAGCGGGTTTTTCAGCGGCGCCACGAAATCATGGAAGATCGAGCGCCGCTCCTTGCGGATGACGATGCCGTGCACGCTGGGCGGCGAGCGCAGCAGCGCCGGCAGTGCCGACAGGACGCCGATGCCGATGAAGAGCAGGCCGAAAAGGGCATAGCCGCTGATCTCGGCCTGATGCATCGCCGCCCGGAGCTTGACCTGGGCGATGGCGGCGGCGGCCTGATCGCTGGCGGCTTTGGCGGCGACGAGGGCGGTCCGCGCCTCATCGGCAGCGACCTTGGTATCGGCGAAGAAATTGGTGGACGTCAGGATGGCCGGCAGGACGACGGCGAGCGTCATGCCGGTGAGCCCGAACACCTCGCGGCCGACCGTGACCCGGGTCCGCTCGTTGTAGTCGTCGCTGAGCTCGGCGCCGTGGGCGTGATAGCTGATCGAGGTGCCGGCGTAGCCCAGATGCACGATGACCAGGGCCACCAGCAGCCAGACCTGCAGGCCGGTTTTGCCCAGCGATTCGGTCGGCGGGTAGAACAGCGCCGCGAAACCGCCGATC
>DATEIF010000742.1:0-4693 GCA_035279205.1 Vineibacter sp. | reverse complement strand
CGCATCGCACACGGCCAGCGCCGCCAGCGTGTCGTGCTGGAATTCGATCGAGCCGGGGCAGTCGATGAAGGTCCACGAATCACCGAAATAGGTGCAGGACGCGACGTTGAGCTCGGTGCCCATGCCGAGCTTGCGCGCCTCGGGGGCGCCGTCGCCGATCGAGGAGCCGTCGCGCGGCCGGCCGCGCCGATTGATGGCGCCGGTCGCGAACAGCAGCGTCTCGAGCAGCGTCGTCTTGCCGGAAAGATAGGGTCCGCACAGGGCGACGACGCGATTGGCACCGCCGCCCGCGCGTTCCGCGCCCGTTGATACGATCGTGGTGTCTGCCATGATTAAGTTCCTCCCGCGCGCCCGAACCTTTTTGGCTCGTCGTGTCTCCCCGGTCGGCGACCGGGCGGGAGAGAGGCCTTGCGGCCCTTCCGTTGCGCCCCGCGTCCGTGCGCGTCGGGTTCGACGACACGTACCGCCATCACACCGGCGCGCCGCAAACGCGGACAGCACCCGCAACGCCGACAACAGGGCGACTGACAGGTCAAGCGTCCACCCGTCCGGCCCGCCGAGTCAATGGCAACTGGGGAAAATGGTAGCGAAACGATCGCGGCTTTCTTTTCCACCCCGGCGTCGCCGGGGAGACGCCCGCGCGCCCGGGGCTACCCGCGCCAACTGCGTTGGGGGAGGGTGTGATTTCGGGTACCATGTCGCGGGTGAAACTGTCTTGGGGAGGCCATGTTGCGTTTGGTGCTGCTCGTTCTATTCGTTCTCAGTGCGACCGCGGCCTGGGCGCAACCGACCTCCACATCGACGATCCGCGACTGTCCGACCTGCCCGGAGATGGTACCGATCCGTGGCGGCACGTTCGTCATGGGGGCGGCGCCGGGCGAGGAGGAACGCGACGGTGTGCCGGCCAACATACGCGGTCGCTCCCAGCCGCAGCGGCAGGTCGTCGTCCCGGCGTTTCTGATCGGCCGCTTCGAGGTGACGGTGGATCAGTTCGCGGAATACCAGCGCGCCACCGGGCACACGATCGACGCGGCCTGCTGGTCCGAAGGCATCGACGGCAAGCGTCACCAATACCGCGGTGTCACCTGGCGCAATCCCGGCTTTCCGCAGACCGGCCGCGATCCGGTGGTATGCGTGAACTGGTTCGAAGCGCGCGGCTTTGCCGGGTGGCTCTCGCAGCGCACCGGCAAGCGCTATCGGCTGCCCAGCGAAGCGGAGTGGGAGTACGCGGCGCGCGCCGGCACCAAGGGCACCCGGCCGTTCACCGTCGATGCCAGCACGATCTGCACACGCATCAATTTCGGCGACCTGTCACTGGCCGACGCCTACAAGCACCGGCGTGACGCGACCCGTTACGGCGTCTGCTCGGACGGCTACGCGTTCACGTCGCCGGTCGGCGCCTTCCCGCCCAATCCGTTCGGTCTGCACGACACGCTCGGCAATGCCTGGGAGTGGACGGAGGATTGCTGGAACCCGACCCACGACGGCGGCCCGCCCGACAACAAGCCGCGCTACAGCGGCGAGTGCGACAAGCGGGTGGTGCGCGGCGGCGGCTGGTTCAACGATCCCTGGCGTTCGACCGTGACGTTCCGCTTCCGCGATTCCAACGGCCACAACGGCAACATGCTGGGCTTCCGCCTGGTGCGGGAGCCGTAGCGCAATTCTCTCCCGCAAGCGGGAGAGGAAGGGGCCCATTGCGCGTAGCGCAATGGGAAGGTGAGGGGATCAGGACGAGGCGCCGAGTACAGGGGCCCTCACCCGTCGCGCTTCGCGCCGACCTCTCCCGCTTGCGGGAGAGGTGAAACTACACCAGCGACGCGCAGGCGCGCTGGATGCGGCGGCCGGCCTCTTCCACCAGCTCGGTCGCCGTGGCGTAGGAGATGCGGAAGTTCGGGCCCATGCCGAATGCCGAGCCCTGCACCACCGACAGGCCTTCGCTCTCCAGCAGGAAGTTCGCGAAGTCGGTGTCGTTGGCGATGGTCTTGCCGTCGGGCGTCTTCTTGCCGATCAGGCCGGCGCACGACGGATAGACGTAGAACGCGCCTTCGGGCCGCGAGCATTTGATGCCCTTGGCCTGGTTCAGCATCGACACGATGAGATCGCGCCGTTGCTTGAAGATGGTGTTGTTCTTGGGAATGAAGTCGGTGGGCCCGTTGAGCGCCGCCGTCGCCGCCGCCTGGCTGATCGAGCTGGCGTTGGACGTGCTCTGCGACTGGATGGTCGACATCGCGGTGATCAGCTTCTGCGGCCCGGCGCCGTAGCCGATGCGCCAGCCGGTCATGCAGTAGGCTTTCGACACGCCGTTCATGGTCAAGGTGCGCTCATAGAGCTTGGGCTCGACCTCGGCCGGCGTGTGGAACTCGAACTCGTCGTAGACCAGCTTCTCGTACATGTCGTCTGTCAGCACCCAGACGTGCGGATGTTTCAGGAGCACGTCGCAGATCGCCCGCATCTCGGCGTAGCTGTAGGCGGCGCCGGTCGGATTGCTCGGCGAGTTCAGGATCAGCCACTTGGTCTTGGGCGTGATGGCGCGGTCGAGATCCTCGGGCTGCAGCTTGAAGCCCTTGGACTCCGGGCAGTCGACGATCACCGGCGTGCCGTCGGCGACCTGCACCATCTCGGGGTACGACACCCAGTAGGGCGCCGGCACGACCACCTCGTCGCCGGCGTCGAGCGTGGCCAGCATGGCGTTGAAGATCACCTGCTTGCCGCCGCTGCCGACGATGACCTGGCCCGGCGTGTACTCCAGCCCGTGATCGCGCTTGAGCTTGCCGCAGATCGCCTGGCGCAGCGCGGGGGTGCCGGCGAGGGCGGTGTACTTGGTGTCGTTCTCGCGGATCGCCTTGTAGGCGGCTTCCTTGATGTGGTCGGGGGTCGGGAAATCAGGCTCGCCCGCCGCCAGGCCGATCACGTCTTTGCCTGCCGCTTTCATCTCCAGGAATTTGCCCTGCGCGGCATTCGTAGGAGACGGCTTGATACGGCTGAGGCGTTCGGCGATGAAGGCCATGATTGCGGGTCCGTTGGAAAAGCGTCCGGCACTGCCCCGGACGGGCGCCCACAAGGGCGGCGCAACCTAACGATGCCCCCCGTGCGATGCAAGGTAGCCCGCAGTGCAAAATTGTATGGGCACAATGCGTTATGTGAGCTCACCAGCCGCCGGCTGCGCCGGCTCCTCAGGGTGAGGTGATATCACCATGGTACGTCGGGCAGGCGCTGGTGGGCCTCGCGCAGCGAGCGCGACCAGCCGTCGCGGATGGTGCGGAAGTAGGGGTCATCGCCATCGATGGTGCGGCGGATCTCCGGCGCAAAGGCGTCGCGGCGATAGACCACCAGGTCGAGCGGCAGGCCGACCGACAGGTTGGAGCGGAGCGTGCTGTCCATCGACACCAGGGCCAGCTTGGCGGCGGCGCGCAGGTCGGTCTCCCAGGCGAGCGCCCTATCGAGGATCGGCTTGCCGTACTTGTGCTCGCCGATCTGCAGGAACGGTGTGCGGTCGCTGGCCTGGATGAAATTGCCGGCGGCGTAGATCTCGAACAGCCGATGCTCGTCGCCCATGATCTGGCCGCCCAGCAGGAAGCTGACGTTGAACGACGCGGCGTTCATCTCCTCCAACGCCTTGCCGTGGATGCGGTAGACCAAGCGGATCGCCTCGCCGACCAGCTGGGCGGCATGGAACATCGAGGGCACGTCGGTGAGCCTGCGCGCGTCAGGGTCGAGGCCGGCCTCGAGGTGATTCACGATGGTCTGGGTGACGCCGAGGTTGCCGGCGCTCAGCAGCACCAGGAAGCGCTCGCCCGGCCGCTCCCACACCGTCATCTTGCGGAAGGTGGCGATGTTGTCGACGCCGGCGCTGGTGCGCGAGTCCGACAGCATCACCAGCCCGTCCTTCAGGCACATGCCGACGCAGTACGTCATGGATTTTCCCAACCCGATCCGTTGGCGGGACTATGGCGCAGGACCCCGCCGCTGTCTTGCGCCGTGGCGGCCCTTGCAAGCGGCACGCCGTTGACGGACGATGCCAAGTCGGCAGGCCGCCAAGGCTGGACTGGGGGACCTGAGATGCGGATACGATGTGCCGCCGCCCTGCTGTCGATCGCAACAGTGTGCCTGGGGGCATCCGGCGCCGCGCGCGCCCAGATGGGCGAGGTGGCGTGGCTGGCGGCGTCGCCGGCGGCGCACGACGTGCTGGCCAACTGTCTGGCCAAGGCGATGTGGAGCGCGTTCGTCACCTCACCGGTGGTATCGGCACCGCCCAAACGCTCGGCCTATGTCAACCTGTGGCCGCGGGTACAGCAGCCGCCGGTGGATCCCGTCGCCACCTTCCAGATCGAGCCGCAACCGGACGGCACCATGCGCATCGGCTGGCGGCGCCTGGCCAACGCACCGGCGGGTGCCCGCTGGGACGCTGCGGCCAAGACCGCCGCCGACCGCTGCGCCGCCAGTCCCGGCTAGCAAACGTTCAGCCGATCCGCTTCACGGTTGCTTCGACGGTCATCTCGGCATCGCCGCCCGGCCCGATGCGACGGCCGGTGACCGGGGCCGCCTCGGTGTAGTCCAGGCCCACCGCCAGTTTCAGGTAGTCGTGCGTGGTCGAGGCGCTGTTGGCCGGATCGAAGCCGACCCAGCCCAATTCCGGCACCAGGGCTTCCGCCCAGGCCGGGCAGGGCGAGCCCACCTTGTTGCCGTCGTCGGT
>DATEIF010000741.1:0-5331 GCA_035279205.1 Vineibacter sp. | reverse complement strand
CCCCACAAGGGGGGAGGGGGCAAGACTGAAGAGCGGCGCTCTGCACTAATCCCGCCGCAGCTCGTTGATCGAGGTCTTGGAGCGGGTGCGCTCGTCGACCGTCTTCACGATCACCGCGCAGTAGGTCGACGGCCGGTTGGGACCACCCGGCAGGTTGCCCGGCACGACCACGGAATAGGCCGGCACGCGGCCGGTGTGGATCTGGCCGCTGGCACGGTCGACGATCTTGGTGGTGGCGCTGATGAAGACGCCCATGGCCAGCACCGCGCCGGTCTCGACGATCACGCCCTCAACCACCTCGGAACGGGCGCCGATGAAGCAGTTGTCCTCGATGATCACCGGGTTGGCCTGCAGCGGCTCGAGCACGCCGCCGATGCCGACGCCGCCCGACAGGTGGCAGTCCTTGCCGATCTGGGCGCACGAGCCGACAGTGGCCCAGGTGTCGACCATCGTGCCCGACCCGACATAGGCGCCGAGATTGACGAAGCTCGGCATCAGCACGACGTTGGGCGCCACATAGGAGCCGCGGCGCACCACGGCACCCGGCACGGCCCGGAAGCCAGCCTTGGCGAAGCGCGCGGCATCCCAGCCGGCCGTCTTGAGCGGCACCTTGTCGTACCAGGGCGCGCCGCCGATGCCGGGGAACACGGCACCGCCCTCCATCGGCACGCTGTCGTAGAGCCGGAACGACAGCAGGACCGCCTTTTTCAGCCACTGGTTCACCACCCACTCGTCGCCCACCTTCTCGGCGGTGCGGTAGGTGCCATCGTCGAGGCCGGCGATCGCCGCCTCGACGGCATCGCGGACGGCGCCCTTGGTCTTGCTGTTGACGCCGTCGCGGTTGTCCCATGCCGTCTCGACGGCTTGCCTCAGTTCAGTGGCACTCATGACTTCTCCCTTTCGAAGACGGCGGACCATAGCGGGCGCGACCGATCCGTCAACAGCCGGCCCAAACGACGAAGGCCGCCCGGAGGGGGCGGCCTTCGCGGAACAAAGCGTCGCGTGCGGCGCCGCTCAGTGTGCGTCGGCCCACACCTTGCGTTTCACCGCGTACATCATGCCGGCGAAGATCAGCAGGAACAGCAGCACACGTACGCCGGTGCGCTTGCGGTCCTCCATCTTCGGCTCGGCGGCCCAGGCCAGGAACGTCACCACGTCGCGTGACATGGAGGCCAGATCGTTCTTGGCGCCGTCGACGAACGTGACCTGGCCATCGTTCAGTGGCTTGGCCATGCTGATCTTGTAGCCCTGCTCGCCGGGGTGGAAGTACTTGTTGAAGTGCTTGCCGTCCTCGAGCTTGTAGTCCTTGACCAGGCCGAAGCCCGCCTTCTCCTCGGCCGACAGCTTGTCGAACTCGACATAGCCCTGCAGCAGCGAGAAGACGTAGCGCGCACCGTTGGGCCGCGCCTTGATGATCAGGCTGAGGTCGGGCGGCGCGGCACCGCCGTTGGCCGCCGCGGCCGCGGCCTCGTTGGGGAACGGCTTCTTGAAGCGGTCGGACGGCTTGCCCGGCCGCTCGACGGTCTCGCCCTTGTCGTTGACATCGCTGATCTGCACGTCGGCGGCGATACCCTTCACCGCCGCTTCGCTGAGGCCGAGGTCCATCAGGTTGCGGTAGGACAGCAGCGACAGCGAGTGGCAGGCCGAGCAGACTTCCTTGTAGATCTGGAAGCCGCGCTGGGCGGCTCCGCGATCATAGGTGCCGAACGGTCCCTCGAAGGAGAACGTCGCCGGCAGCAGGGTCGGTCCATGACCGCCCTCGGCCAGGGCCGGCGCGGCCGAACCGGTGAACAGCGGCAGAATGAGAGCGCCGGTGGCGAACAGCTTGCGCATCGTGCGATCCCCCTTACCTGGCCACAGCCGGCTTGAGCACTGAGTCGGCGATGCTGGCAGGTAGAGGCAGCGGCCGTTCGATCTTGCCGAGGATCGGCAACAGGATCAGGAAGTGGAAGAAGTAGTAGGCGGTCGCCAGGCGGCCGATCCACAGCAGCGGGATGTGCATGCCGCCGACCTTCAGCTCGGCATCCGCCGGGTTGCCGCCGACCCAGCCGAGGATCAGGCAGACGATCAGGAACAGCCAGAAGAACCACTTGAAGGTCGGCCGGAACCGCGCCGAGCGGACCTTGGCCGTGTCGAGCCAGGGCAGCAGGAACAGCACGCCGATCGAGCCGAACATCGCGATCACGCCGCCCAGCTTGTCGGGAATGCTGCGCAGGATGGCGTAGAACGGCAGGAAGTACCATTCCGGCACGATGTGCGCCGGCGTCTGCAGCGGATTGGCCGGGATGTAGTTGTCGGCCTCGCCGAAGAAGTCCGGCGCGAAGAACACGAAGGCCGCGTAGATCATCACAAAGACCACGACCGCGAAGCCGTCCTTGGTGACGTAGTACGGGCTGAACGGCAGCGTGTCCTGCGGTCCCCTGGGATCGATGCCGGTCGGGTTGTTGGAACCGGCGACGTGCATGGCCGCGATGTGCAGCACCACGACGCCGACGATGACGAACGGCAGCAGGTAGTGCAGCGAGAAGAAGCGGTTCAGCGTCGGGTTGTCGACCGAGAAGCCGCCCCACAGGAACGTCACGATATCGTTGCCGATGATCGGGATGGCCGAGAACAGGTTGGTGATGACGGTGGCGCCCCAGAAGCTCATCTGGCCCCACGGCAGCACGTAGCCCATGAAAGCCGTGGCCATCATCAACAGCAGGATGACGACGCCCAGGATCCACAGCAACTCGCGCGGGTTCTTGTACGAGCCGTAGTACATGCCGCGGAAGATGTGGATGAAGACGGCGATGAAGAAGAACGAGGCGCCGTTCATGTGCATGTAGCGGATCAGCCATCCCTGCGGCACGTCGCGCATGATGCGCTCGACCGAGTTGAAGGCGTAATCCACGTGCGGCGTGTAGTTCATCGCCAGCACGATGCCGGTGACGATCATGGTGATCAGCATCACCATGGCGATGCCGCCGAAGCTCCACCAGTAGTTAAAGTTCCGCGGCGTGGGAAACACGCCGTACTCGTGGTGCATGAACGTGAAGATCGGCAGCCGCTTGTCGATCCACTTGATGACCGTGTTGTTGAAGGCCGGCGGTACGCCTTGCGTCGAGGCCATGTCCAGTTCCCCTCCGGCCCGCTCAGCCGATCTTGACGGTGGTGTCGGTTGCGAACGCATACGACGGCAGCTCAAGGTTCTTGGGCGCCGGTCCCTTCCGAATGCGGCCTGACGTGTCGTAGTGCGAGCCGTGGCAGGGGCAGAACCAGCCGCCGTAGTCGCCGCGGGTTTCGCCCTGCGCCGTACCGAGCGGAATGCAGCCCAGATGCGTGCAGACCCCGATCAGGATCAGCCACTCGTCCTTGCCCTTCTGCACGCGCGTGACGTCATCCTGCGGATCGGGCAGCGTGTGCCAGTCGACGTCGCGGGCCGACTTGATCTCCTCGGGCGTGCGGCGCCGGATGAAGACCGGCTTGCCGCGCCAGCTCACCTTGATCGCCTGGCCGACCTCGATGCCGCTGAGGGATACCTCGACGGAGGCGAGCGCCAGCACGTCGGCGGCCGGGTTCATATTGTTGAGAAACGGCCACGCGGTCGCGGCAATCCCCACCGCACCGGTGGCGCCGGCCGCAACGAACAAGAAATCACGCCGGGTCACACCATCGCCGTGACCGGCGCCGCCTGGCATCGTCGCCGATTTGCTGGAAGTTGCCATCAGAACTTGTCCCCAATCGCGGACGGGCGAACCGCCCGGAAAAAGCGGCCGTAATGAAGCGGAAAGCCCCTCTCGGTTCAAGGGTTTGTTACCCGCACCGGAGTGACGTTTCGCAGCGCACATGCGGCAGGATGACGCACAATTGTGCAAACAACAGCAGAGACGTCCGCAGCCGCCCGTCGCCACGCAGCGTGTAGACCGCTGCACGGCAATCGCCAAGCGGTCGTGATGTCGCTGACACACGAAAGCTGGCGCCTGCCTTCGCTGCGCGATAGACGAGCCGCCCATGAACCTCGCCCTGTACCAGCCGGACATCGCGCCCAATGTCGGTGCGATGCTGCGGCTTGGCGCCTGCCTCGGCGTGAGCGTCGATCTGATCGAGCCGTGCGGCTTCCCCGTCGATGACCGACGGCTGCGACGGGCCGGCATGGACTACATCGACCACGTGCGCCTGGTGCGCCACAGCTCGTGGGAGGCGTTCCAGCGCGACCGCGGCACTGGCCGGCTGGTCCTGCTGACGACGGCCGGCGACTGCGTTTTTCCCCAGCTGGCCTTCCGGCCCGACGATACGGTGCTGGTCGGTCGCGAAAGCGCCGGTGTGCCGCGGGAGGTTCATGCAGCGGCTGACCTGCGTGTGCGCCTGCCCATGCGCCATGGCTTGCGCTCCCTCAATGTCACGCTGGCCGCGGCGATGGTATTGAGCGAAGCGTTACGCCAGACCGACGGATATGCTGCACTGACATGACCGCTCCATCCTCCACCGCCAACCCTGAGCGTGGCCCCGTCGCTCACCCCTCGCCGCTGGGCAGCGACATCGAGGCGCGCAAACAGGCGGCACGCGCCTGGTTCGAAGCGCTGCGCGACCGCATCTGCGCTGCTTTCGAGACACTGGAGGACGAGCTGGCGGGCACCTTCCGCGAGCTGCCGCCCGGGCGCTTCGAGCGCAAAGCCTGGCAGCGCGCCGGATCGCCCGACGAGGGCGACCGCGGCGGCGGCGTGATGTCGATCATGCGCGGCCGGGTGTTCGAGAAGGTCGGCGTCAATGTCTCCACCGTGCACGGCGAGTTCTCACCCGAGTTCCGCCAGCAGATCCCCGGCGCGGCGCAGGATCCGCGCTTCTGGGTCTCGGGCATCTCGCTGGTGGCGCACATGCGCTCGCCGCACGTGCCGGCGGTGCACATGAATACCCGGTTCGTGGTCACCACCCGCGCGTGGTTCGGCGGCGGCGCCGACCTGACGCCGATCGTCGCCGACGCCGACGATACCGCCACTTTCCATGCCGGGTTGCGCGGTGCCTGCGATCGTTTCGATCCCGCGTACTACCCGCGCTACAAGGCGTGGTGCGACGACTATTTCTTCCTGCCGCACCGCGGCGAGCCGCGCGGCGTGGGCGGCATTTTCTACGACTATCTCGACAGCGGCGACCGCGACCGCGATTTCGCCTTCACGCGCGCCGTCGGCGAGGCCTTCCTCGCGACCTACCCGGCAATCGTGCGCCGTCATCGCGATGCGCCGTGGACGCCGGCCGAGCGCGAGCACCAGCTCCACCGGCGCGGTCGCTATGTCGAGTTCAATCTTCTGTATGATCGCGGCACCCATTTCGGGCTCAAGACCGGCGGCAATG
>DATEIF010000740.1:0-9575 GCA_035279205.1 Vineibacter sp. | reverse complement strand
TACTTGACGATCTTGGTGACGACGCCGGCGCCGACGGTGCGGCCGCCCTCGCGGATGGCGAAGCGCAGGCCCTCGTCCATCGCGATCGGCTGGATCAGCTCGACCTCCATCCGCGCGTTGTCGCCCGGCATCACCATCTCCGTCCCCTCGGGCAGCTTGCACACGCCCGTCACGTCCGTCGTCCGGAAGTAGAACTGCGGACGGTAGTTCGTGAAGAACGGCGTGTGGCGGCCACCCTCTTCCTTCGTCAGGATGTATGCCTCGGCGTGGAACTGCGTGTGCGGCGTGATCGACCCCGGACGCGCCAGCACCTGGCCGCGCTCCACGTCCTCGCGCTTCGTGCCGCGCAGCAGCGCACCGATGTTGTCGCCCGCCTCACCCTGGTCCAGCAGCTTGCGGAACATCTCGACGCCCGTCACAACCGTCTTGACCGTGTCCTTCAGGCCCACGATCTCGATCTCCTCGCCAACCTTCACGACGCCACGCTCGACGCGACCCGTCACCACCGTCCCGCGGCCCGAGATCGAGAACACGTCCTCGATCGGCATCAGGAACGGCTTGTCCTTGTCGCGAACAGGCTGCGGGATGTACGCATCAACCGCTTCCATCAGCTTCAGCACCGACTGCTCGCCGATCTCCGGCTGCTTGTCCTCCAGCGCGCACAGCGCCGAGCCACGGATCACCGGGATCTCGTCTCCCGGGAACTGGTACGACGACAGCAGCTCGCGCACCTCAAGCTCCACCAGGTCCAGAAGCTCGGGGTCGTCCACCATGTCGACCTTGTTCATGTACACGACCAGCGCCGGCACACCCACCTGGCGCGCCAGCAGGATGTGCTCGCGCGTCTGCGGCATCGGGCCGTCCGCCGCCGACACCACCAGGATCGCGCCGTCCATCTGCGCTGCGCCCGTGATCATGTTCTTCACGTAGTCGGCGTGGCCCGGGCAGTCCACGTGCGCGTAGTGACGGTTCGTCGTCTCGTACTCGACGTGCGCCGTCGAAATCGTGATCCCGCGCTCACGCTCCTCCGGCGCCTTGTCGATCTGATCGTACGCCGTGAACGTCGCGCCACCCGTCTTCGCCAGGATCTTCGTGATCGCTGCCGTCAGCGATGTCTTGCCATGGTCTACGTGCCCGATCGTCCCGATGTTCACGTGCGGCTTGTTCCGCTCGAATTTGCTCTTCGACATGGTCTGGTGCCTCGATCAGATCACGGCCCGGCGGCCGTCTTATTCTTTCCGGTTGGCGGCGACACTGTTGCCGCGGGCTGGAGCGGGTGATGGGAATCGAACCCACGTAGCCAGCTTGGAAGGCTGGAGCTCTACCATTGAGCTACACCCGCAATGCCACCCCGTCGGTCGGCCAGCTTCGGGGTTCGTGGTGGAGGGGGAAGGATTCGAACCTTCGTAGGGCGAACCCGGCTGATTTACAGTCAGCTGCCATTGACCGCTCGGCCACCCCTCCGACGCTACGAAACTACGCTACGCACCGGCCGTCCGGCCGGCGCGGGATACAGCAAATCCAACGGCTTGCGTCAAGATAAAGACATCTCTCGGACGAAATGATCTTGGGGCAGGCCATCGGCAGCGCGATTTGCCAAGCAGGTCGATGCCCCCTATATGGCGCCGCCATGCGTCAGTCCAAGGATCAATCCGGCCATCGCGGCCGTGGACCGCACCGCGGTCAATCTGCTACCGGTGCAGCACAACAGCCACCCCGGCGCGACGCCGGGCGCGCGCCGGGCGGCGGTCAGGTCTGGATCTACGGGCGGCACCCGGTGCTGGCGGCCCTGGCCAATCCCGAGCGCCGCGTCTTTCGCCTGCTGCTGACGCAGGACACCGCCGATCGGGCGGCAAACGACCTTGCCGGCCTCGCCCGCCCGCTGCCGCAGGCCGAGATCGTTCCGCGCGAGCGGATCGCCGAACGCCTGCCGGCGGGCGCCGTGCACCAGGGCTTCCTGGCCGCCGTGGCGCCCCTGCCGGAGGCCGCGCTGGAGGACATCGTCGCAGCCGCCGGCGAACAGGCCCTGGTGCTGGCGCTGGACCAGGTCACTGACCCGCACAATGTCGGCGCCATCCTGCGCTCGGCGGAAGCCTTCGGGGCCGCCGGCGTGGTGGTCACGGAGCGCCACGCGCCGGAGGAAACCGGCACGCTGGCCAAGGCTGCCTCGGGCGCACTGGAGCGCATCCCGCTGGTGCGCGTCGTCAATCTCGCCCGCGCGCTTGATCAGCTGAAACAAGCAGGCTTCTGGGTGCTGGGCCTCGACGAGCGCGCCGACAAGACGCTCGCCGAAGCCGCCCTCGACGGCCGTCTGGTGCTGGCGCTGGGTGCCGAGGGCGAAGGCCTGCGACGTCTCACGCTGGAGCGCTGCGACCTCACGGTGCGCCTGCCGATGAAGGGCGCCATGCCCAGCCTCAACGTCTCCAACGCAGCTGCCATCTCACTTTATGAGCTGAGCCGAAAGAACCACTGATCAGGGGCTTAGGAGAACGACCGGAACCGGGCGGACGGACCGATCCAGGGGCCAAGCATCGTGTGCGATCATTACACGCCTGCATGAGTCTGATAGAATTGCTGACTCCTCATCGACACTGACGATCGCCATGAGCATGCCTGCCGAGCGTTCCATCGCACCGCCAACCGACAAAACCTCTGACGAATGGCACCAGCAGCTCGACTTTTATGCCGGGCGCGCCAATCGCTATACCATCGAGAACTGGAGCGAGGCCGAGCACGACTGGCCGCTGGCCATCCTCATGGGCTACATGAGCATTGCGAAGCCGGCATCCGTGCTCGATGTCGGCGCCGGCTCTGGCCGCGCGCTTCACCTGATGCGTGAACGTTTCCCCGGCCTGACGGTTTGTGGCGTCGAGCCCTCGGCAGACTTCCGCGCCATCGGACGGCGAGAGTTCAAGCTCGGCCCCGAGGAACTGCGCGACGGAGATGCCACCCAGCTGCCCTTTCCTGACGCAAGCTTTGATGTCGTGACCGAGTTCGGCGCTTTGCACCACATGCGCCATCCGGCCAAGGCCATCGCCGAGATGGTGCGCGTGGCGCGCCAGGCCGTGTTCATTTCCGATTGCAACAATTTTGGCCAAGGCAGTGCCCCGGCTCGAATCATCAAACAGACGCTTCGCGCCCTGGGCCTGTGGCGGGCCGCCGACTGGATCAAGACGAAGGGGAAGGGCTACTCCATTACCGAAGGCGACGGTCTGGCCTATTCCTATTCCATCTTCGACGATCTGCCGACCGTGCGCCGCCGTTTCAGCCGCGTCATGGTCATGAATACCCAGGGCCAGGCCGTAAACCACTATCGCCAAGCGCCCACGGTTGTCGTGCTGGCCGACAACAGGCCGTGGTGATGAGTCCCGGACACACGGACGGCGTCCTCGACACGGCGCCAACACCAAGGATTGTCAGGGGCGGAAAAAGTTGATAGTGCAACGGCTTACAGGGTCGAAGGCCGGGTTAGCTCAGCGGTAGAGCAGCGGTTTTGTAAACCGTTGGTCGGGGGTTCAAATCCCTCACCCGGCACCACGTTCCGCGCCTCCAGCGGACGTCGCCAAGCCGCGAGGACGCCTCCTACCGTGCCGGATGCCAAGAAATACCGCGTCGCCTACCTGGTGACGCATCCCATCCAGTACCAGGCGCCGTTGCTACATCTGATCAACGCCGATCCCGACATCTATCTCAAGGCGTTCTTCGCCTCGGATTTCTCGGCCCGCCATTTCGTCGACCCGGAGTTCGGCCAGAAAATCGAATGGGACGTGCCCCTGCTCGAGGGCTACGAGCATGAGGTGCTGCCGACATTGCCCGGCATGCGCTTTCCCGGCGACGCCCACTTCGACTCCTGGCGGCCGTTCAGCGTCGGGTTGCGCCACCGGTTGCGGGCTGGCCGTTTCGATGCCCTCTGGATCCATGGCTACGCGCGAGTGCCGCATCTGTGGGCGATGATTGCCGCCCGAGGCGCTGGCGCCCGGGTGTTGCTGCGCGACGAGACCAGCGCGCTGGGGCGATCGGCCAGCCGAGCCCGGCACGGCGCCAAGCGTGCGCTGTTCAAGCTGATCGACCGGCAGGTCGATGCCTATCTCACCATCGGCTCGATGAACGAGCGCCACCTGCTCGACCTGGGTATCGACTCGCGCAAGTTCTTCCGCGTCTGCTATGCCGTCGACAATGCGTGGTTCCAGGCCCGCGCCGCAGATGCCACGCCGCGCCGCGCCGCACTACAGGCCGAATTGGGACTGCCGGCCGACCGGCCCGTTGCGCTCTACGCAGCAAAATTGATCGAGCGCAAGGCACCGCTGGACCTCATCGAGGCGTTCGGGCGGGCCGTGTCGGGTATCGCTCCACAGCAGCGGCCGCTCCTGCTGATGGCCGGCGATGGCGATCTGCGGCCGCAGGTCGAGGTCGCCATCGAGGCTCTGGGCCTGTCGGACGCAGTGCGCCTGCTCGGCTTCCAATCGCAACAGCGACTGGCCGCGCTCTACGAGCTCTGCGACGTGTTCGTGCTGCCGTCGGCGCACGAGACCTGGGGGCTGGTGGTCAACGAAGTGATGAACGCCGGCAAGCCGGTGGTTGCCAGCGACCGCGTCGGCTCGGCGCGTGATCTCATCCAGGACGGCGTCAACGGCTTCGTTTATCCTTTCGGCGACATCGATGCCTTGGCCGCGCGCCTGCGCGAGACGCTTGCCGACCGCGGCCGCCTTGTCGCCATGGGCGCCGAAAGCCGCCGTATCATCGACACCTGGAGCTTCAGCCAGAACCTGGCCGGGCTGAAAGCCGCCTTGACTGCCACCGTGGGAGCACGCTGATCCTCCTCAACGCGGCTCGGCATCGGTGCGCGGTCTGTCGCTTTGGTCGAACAGAAAGCAGCGGTCGTGGAAAAAGATCGACGTGCAGCTTGGCTTGAACACGCCAAGTCCGTGACCGTAGAAGTCGACGCGTTGAAACGTCGGCGCATGGAGTGCCGACAGCACGGGGAACTGATCGGCGCTGATTTTCGACCATGATCCCTCGGAATTGTCGACAATGATGGCACCGTCGGGCGCCAGCAGCGTGGTCGCCATTTCCGCGGCACGAGCCCGATCGAGCCCGTCGACGACGACGACGTCGAAGCGCTCCGACAGCAATGACGCGGGAAATGCCGTCAGCGACTCATCGACCAGGAACAGACGCGGCGTATACGGCCGAACGAGATCACCGATCTTACCGAACCAGGTCTCGTCGTCCTCCAACGTCGTTACTTCAGCACCACGCTGGCACCAGAACGCCGTCGAATAGCCGCCCCCGAATTCAAGGACGCGCTTGCCGGCGTAGCCCCGGCGCTCCAGCAGCGCCACGATGGGCCGTGTATACCACGCAAGAACACGCCCATCCGCCGCCAGAGGTGCACCGGTCCATGCGCTTCGCCATTGGCCCGACAGTCGCGCGTGGTGCAGGGGCAACAAGGCACCGGCAACAAGACGCCGGGCCAATCTGCGAATGGGGGTGATGCGAACTGGATTGGTCATGGGCAAGACAGGGCATAGGTGAGCGTCAAGGGAGATGCGTCGGATAGACGTCGACTGGCAGAACTGCGTTACATCGCGTTGACGCCGCGATCGCGCCGCGTCGTCAGCCGGAGCCCCGGCCCGGCTGTATATGGGTATCGATCAAACATCGTGCCATCCTGGCACTGGGGTCAGGCCGAGGCCCGGCCAGCATGCTATAGAGTTCGCCCATCATGTCGCAACGCCGTCTCCTGATTGCTCATCCTGGCGCCACGTCGCTGCTTTATCCCCTGGTCGCGCTGCTGCAGCGGATGGCGTTCGATGTCACCTTCGAGACCTCGTTCTACGCCCGCCCCGGCGACACCTTCGAGCGCATTGCGCAGGCCCTGCCGGGCAAGCTGAAAGCACGCGCCGCGCGGGAACTGGGGCGCCGGCGTCACCCCGACATCGCACCGCAAGGCATCGTCACACATCCCCTGCCCGAACTGGTTCACGTGCTGGCGGCGCGCACGGCCTCGCCGGCCTTGACATCGTCCCTGCTGCGCTGGCGCAACGCGCGCTTCGATCGACTGGTGGCGGCCCGCATCCGCCGCGAGCGGCCGGATGTCTTCATTGGCTTCGACGGCTCGTCGGAGCAATCCCTGCGCGCCTGTAAGGAGACCGGCACGGTCTCCCTGCTGTTCCAGGCGATCGGCCATCTGCGCAGCGGGCTTCGTATTCTCGAGGAAGAGCGGCGCCTGCACCCCGAATTCGCCCACGTGCCGTTGGGCGATACCAGTGAAGAATGGATCGAACGTAACACGCGCGAGGCCCTGCTGGCCGATCGCGTGATCGTGCCGTCGGACTATGTGCGCGACACCATGGTCGACAACGGCCGTGACCCTGCCACGATCGACTTGCTGCCCTACCCGGTTGACACCGAACGTTTCACGCCGGCCACAGCGCCGCGCCAGCGTCATCCGCTGCGCGCGCTGTTCGTCGGCCAGATCGGCATGCGCAAGGGCGTCAAATACATCCTGGAAGCGATCAAGCTGCTTGGCCGTCACGATATCCAGGTCGGCCTGGTCGGCGGCATGGTGGACGGCAACGAGTGGCTGAAGCCCTATCTCGGCCGCTATCGTCATATCGCCAACGTGCCGCATGCCGAGATGCCAGCCATCTTTCGCGACGCCGACATTTTCGTCTTCCCCTCACTGCATGAGGGCTCGGCGATGGCTGTCAATGAAGCCCTGGCCAGCGGCCTGCCGGTTATCGTGACACCCAACGCCGGCGCCGTGGCGCGCGATGGCATCGAGGGTTTCGTGGTGCCCATCCGCGATGCCGCCGCAGTCGCCGATCGCATGGCGCGGCTGGCGGATGATCCGGCGCTGCTGGCACGCATGTCGCACGCGGCGCGTCTGCGCGCGCAGGCGCATGATGCAGCGGCCTACTCCCGCAATCTGGCAGCACTGCTCGATCGGTTGCCGCGGCGGGCGTGACAGGCAGAGGCACCCTGCGTGCTGCTCAGGACGTGGCGTCCTTCGGATCGCCGCGCTCCGGTCGACCGGGGAAGCGTTCATCCACCGGCGCGGACGGCAACGGCGCAGGCCTGCGCTTTGCAATCTCACCGTAGTAGCCGTTCCGCCCAATCAACGGGCGATATGGCCGCCCCGCCATCACCGGCCGTGGCTGCGGCACCGTTACGGGCGGCGCCGCAGCATCGGCAGTGTCAATGGGCGGCGCCGTGCGGCCGCTGGCTTGCGCAGGAACCGCGGCAGCCATCCGCCGATCGACGTAAGGCAACGCGAAGACCATCCCCAGCAACAGGTAGTAGTAGTAGTTCAGCGGCTCGGTATCGAGCGCCCATCCTTTTACCGAAACGACGAGAACGAATGCCGCCATGGCCGTGCCGCAGGCGGCGGCCCCTCTGAGCGGCCCGGGCCTGATCTGGAACTGCATCCGCAGGCAGGCAAACAGTGTCAGAAGCAGGCACGCGAGCAAGATGGTGAAACCGATGACACCCAGTTCGACCATGGATTTCGCGTAGTAGCTTTCGACCATCCCGCCTTCGGACTTCAGCAACGCCGCCGTGGCCGCATCAAGGCCATGGCGGGCGGCGCCGGTGTTGGCACCTACGCCGCGCCCGAAGATGCCGCCGCGCGCCATGGCCTCCAGCATGCCGCCGGCGCCCATTTCCTGACTGTATCTCGCCGTCAGGGTCCCCACCTCGCCGTACATCTTGCTGCCGTCGATTCCGGAGATCGCCAGCGCCGCGATCAGCCCGCCGCCGATGCCGATGATCCCTTGGATCATGCCCCCGGCGCGGAACTTGAAGAACTGCACGATGACGAAGATCAGTGGCATTAGCAGGAAGTTGCCGCGCGCGCCGGAGGTGAAGCCGGCGACCAGACCGACTACCATGCTGAGCCAGATGAAGGCGCGCCAACGGCGCTCACGCTCGATTTCCAGCAGCATAAGGATGGGAAACAGCATGAAAAAGCAGAACACGCCGTATTGCGAATTGAACTGGAACGTGCCGGGTATGCGAAAGAGCTTGGCTCCGTATCCTTCGAACGCGCCGAACTCCGATGTCGCAATCACCGCATAGTCGCCGAAGAAGAACCGCGCCAGCGGCTCGTAGTCGTACACCGTGGCGCCGATGAACAGGAAAATGCCGACCGCCCACGGTATCCATGCCGAAACGACCAGCGCCCGCAGAAAATCACGCAGGTCTTGCTCGTGGCGAATGAACGAGGCACCGACGATCAGCATCGGGATGTAGGATAGCCACACCTTGACGCCAATGCCGGCGACCATGAGGTTGGGTACCCCGGGGTTGGCGGCCGCGAAAAGAACGATCAGCGCCAGCAGCCCGTAAACGGCATAGAGCAGCGGCGGCACCCGTGCGTAGCGCGCCTGCCGGCCCAGCAGGAAGAACGACAGATAGAGCGGCACGACGACCAGGATGTCGCGCACCAGCGTCCCCACCGGCGACGGATACAGCACGGCCACGACCAGACCGGTGAAGGGCGTATAGGCAACGAGCCCGTACACGCCCAAACGCCAATTGATCATGATCCCGGCCCAGAAGGCCAGCACCAGCGGGAACGCTAGGAACAGTACGGCTTCCATTGGAACAAATGTACTCTGCACCTACAGGGCGGGCCAGCCAAAGACGCCGCGCGGCGTCAAGCTGCACGCCGTGCGAACTCACTGCCGGGACGGAAGCCGGCCAGCACCTGCAGCGCCCAGGCACGCCAGCCGCGGGTGCGCGCATTGCGGTCGGCCGACATGCCGAGCCATGTGCGCACCGGGACTTGGAAACCGCGCTTGGGACGACCGGCCAGCAGGTCCCGCACCGGCGGCGACAGCAGGGCCGGCAGCTCCGCCTTGGTCACCGGCGGATCGGCCACGATCAGCGGCGCCAGGTCGCGGAAGAAGTCGACGTCGACGAACGGCGTGCGGATCTCCAGCGAATGGGCCATGCCGGCCCAGTCGGCGTCGCGCAGCAGCTGGTTGCGCAGATAGAAGCTCAGCTCCAGCGCCGCCACGCGCGCGTTGCCCGAACGAACCCCATCGGTCGCGGCCGCCAGCGCGGTGTGCGAATCGAGATCGGCCAGCCCCTGGCGCAGGTAGTCGGCGTCGAGCAGCGCGGGCAGCTCCCACGGCATGAAGAGGCCGCGGCGCAGCAGATAGGCGCCGCCATAGGTTCCGCCGTACTCCAGCACGCCGGCATATTTCGGCGAGGTGAAGCGACGCAGCACCGGCTCGCTGACGACGCGAAAACCGCGACCGAGCATGGCCAGCGGTCCCATGCGATCGACCAGGCGCACCATCTCGGGCACCTGGCGGAAGCTGGGGTAGCCGGCAAACACCTCGTCGCCGCCGATGCCGGACAAGGCCACCTTGAGACCGGTCGATGCCGTCGCCTTGCTGACGAAATAGACGTTGGTGCCGTCGATCGTCGGCTGATCCATGGCATGCAGCAGATGGGCGCGCGAGGCAGTAAACTCCTCGCGCGCGATCCAGACCGTGCGGTGATCGGTGCGATGGTGGGCCGCGATCTGCCTGGCGATCGTCGTCTCGTCGTTGTCGGTGCCGCGA
>DATEIF010000739.1:0-3757 GCA_035279205.1 Vineibacter sp. | reverse complement strand
TCGCCATCGTCTTCATGACCTCGGCCATGCGGTTGGACGAATCCATGAGGTAGACTTCCATCAGGCCGTTGGCCATGTCGCGGTAGCTCTCGATCAGGTCCATCACCGCCACGGTGTGATCGAAGCAGTCGCGCATGAAGGTGCGCGTCTCCTTGGCGATGATCGGCACCTCCGGCCGCATCAGCGCCAGCACGGTCTCGCGCTCGGCCCATTGGATGCGGTGGAAGGCGACCAGCGCCCGGCGTGCCTCGTGGATGCGCTTCAGCGTCGCGCTGGTCGGCCGGTCCAGCGCTTCGTCCTCCAGCGACTCCAGCCGCGCGCTGACCTTCTCGATGACCGGGAACTTGCGGTCCACCACGAGGTCGACCAGCGCGTAGACCAGGTAGTCGATGCCCTTGCGGCGCAGGCGCGAGCCGGTGCGCAGCACGCGCTCGCGCACCGGCCGGAAGATGTCCTCCTCCTCGTCGTGGAAGCTGATGACGTAATTGTCGCCGAAGAAGATCGAGACCTGGCGCTGCCTGATCTCGCCGTCGACATACACCGGGTCGTTCAGGACGATGAAGCCCTGCTGGTCGTAGATGTCGAGCTTGGGCCGCTGGTGCGAATGGAAGACGTCCTCCAGCGCCAGGGGATGCAGATGGAAGGCATCGCCCAGCGAGTTCAGCATCTGGGCGCTGGCGCGGCCGGCGACGTCGATCCAGGTCTTCTCCGGCGTCGCCAGGTGGAAGGTGCAGCGCTCGACTGTCACCTCCTCCTCGACCTGGACCTGGTCGGCCGAGTACTCGACCAGGGTGAAGTGCAGTGCCTCCTCGCCGACCGGCACACGTCCGGACAGCGTGCCCGGCGGCGCGCCTGGCTCCATGGGTCGATGAACCAGGGCATCCATGGGACCAGCCTCCGTGGCGTGCGCGCGCTGCGCTAGACCTCTTGCATCACCTTCACGTCGGGACGGGCCGCCAGGTAGTCGCCCAGCTTGCGGCCCAGCTCCTTGAAGTGCGGCGCCGCCCGGTGCGCGTCGAGCGCCGCCTGATCGTCATAACGCTCCAACATGACATAGACGTTAGCGTCGTCGGTCTTGTGCAGCGCGTAGAGCTTGTTGCCGGGTTCGCCGGCACGCACGGCGGCAGCCAGCTTGCCCATGGTCTCCTCGAAGTCCTTGTTGGTGCCCGGCTTGATGGTCAAGGTCGCGATGATGCCCAGCATGGTTCTCTCCTTCGGGGGTTGCGGGTTCACGATGGTGCCGGCGGCGCGGCGGCCTCAAGGCCACCGACATAGAAGCGGTTGTGCGTCGGGCTGATGATGATCTCGTTGACGCAGACGCGCGGCGGCAGGCTCGCCACGAACAAGATGGTGCGCCCGAGGTCCTCCTCCTGCAGCATGCGTTCGAGCTGCTCGGTCGGCGGCTTCACCGGGCGACGCTCCATGATCGGCGTCGCCGCCTCGCCGGGACACAGCACGCAGGCGCGGATGCCGTTGGGGCCGTCCTCGACGTTGATGGTTTCGGTCAGCGCCGCGACGCCGAACTTCGAGGCGGTGTAGCCCGGCCCGGCCAGGCCCATGATGTACTTGCCGAACCAGCTCGAGACATTGATCACCAGCCCGTCGCGGCGCGCCCGCATCGACGGCAGCACGGCATGGCAGCAATAGAATGTGCCGTCGAGGTTGACGCGCACGATGTCGTCCCAGCCCTCGGCCGACACCTGGCCCCAGGTGCGCTGGCGCAGGTTGATGCCGGCGCTGTTCACCAGGATGTCGATCTTGCCGTGCGCGCTGAGCACGCCATCGGCGACGCGCTTGACGGCAGCCTTGTCGGCGACATCGAGCAGTTAGATGGTGCAGCGGCCGCCGGCGGCGCCGACCTGGGTCGCGGTCTCGTCGAGCGTCTGGCGCGTGCGACCGGACAGCACGACATGTGCGCCCTCGCGCGCCAGCGCAACGGCGCCGGCGCGGCCGATGCCGGTCCCCGCGCCCGTGATCCAGGCAACCTTGCCGTCAAGCAATCCCATGATGTTTCCGTCCCTTGTTCTTGCTCATCCCGCGCGTCGCGAGGGCTCAAGCCGCCGGTCGCTTCTTGACCAGGTATTTGTGCTCGCCGTCCATCACCAGCGTGCCTTCCTGGTTGTGGATCGTCACCGTCACCACCACGACGCCGGTCGTGCGGCCGGGCCGCAGCTCGCTGATCTCCAGCATGGGAAAGAGCGTGTCGCCGACATAGACCGGCTTCAGGAAACGCGACGACTGCTCGATGAACCCGATCAGCGAGTCGCCCACGACGTGCGGAAAGATTCCGGCGCCGGCGGCGGCCTGGATGGTGACCTGCAGGCCGTGTGCCAGCATGTCGCGATGACCGCGCGCCTGGCAGTAGACGCGATCGTAGTGAATCGGGTGGTTGTCGCCGCTGGCAAGCTGGAAGGCGGCGAACAGCGCATCGGTCTGGGTGCGCGAATTGACATAGAAGCGCTGGCCGACCGTGAGGTCCTCGAAATAGTGCGATGGTCCGAAGCTGTGATTTCGCGGATCGAACTTGTCGTTGTCGACCTTTTCGGGCACGCCCGCCTCCGACTAGGATGGTTCCAGAAAGTCGATTCGATGCTACGGAGGAAACACCATGCGCGCCATGCAAATCGTCGATTTCGGCAATCCGTTGAAGCTCAACACCTATGCCGATCCGACGCCGCAGGGTCGCGAGGTGGTCGTGCGCATCCTGTCGAGCGGCGTCTGCCATTCCGACCTGCACATCTGGGAAGGCTTCTTCGATCTCGGCGGCGGCCAGAAGCTCGAGGTGATCAACCGCATGACGCTGCCGCATACGCTGGGCCACGAGATCGCCGGCGAGGTCGTGGCCGTCGGACCCGATGCCGAGGACCTGCGCGGCCAGCGCTTCGTGGTCTTTCCCTGGATCGGCTGCGGGCAGTGCGCCGCCTGCCAGGCCGATGAAGAGCTGCTGTGCGCCACGCCGCGCACGCTGGGCACGCGGCGCGACGGCGGCTACGCCACGCACGTTGTCGTGCCCGATGCGAAATACCTGGTCGATCACGGCAATTCGCCGATCGAGCTCGCCTGCACCTATGCCTGCTCGGGGCTGACCGCCTACAGCGCCATCCGCAAGACCGAGACAGTGAAGAACCGCAAGCGCCTGCTGCTGGTCGGCGCCGGCGGCGTCGGCCTGGCCGGACTGGAGGTCGCCAAGGCGATCTTCGACGGCGAGATCATCGTGGCCGACATCGACGACAAGAAGCTGCAGATCGCACAGGACCACGGCGCCCATCACGTGATCAACCCGCGCGCCGAGGGCGCGCTGGCCAAGCTGCAGCAGCAGACCGCCGGCGGCGTCTGCACCGCCGTCGACTTCGTGGGCGCGGCCGCGTCCTTCCGTTTCGGCTTCGATGCGCTGCGCCGCGGCGGCAAGATCGTGATCGTGGGCCTGTTCGGCGGCGATGCGCCCTTCGCGCCGATTTCGATGCCGTTCAAGATGGCGGCGATCGAAGGCTCCTATGTCGGCACGCTGGCCGAGTTCCAGGAACTGATGGCGCTGGTGCGCAACGGCCGGATCGGCCCGATGCCCTATGCGACGCGCCCACTGGAAGCGGCCAACGACGTGCTCGAGGAATTGCGCGGCGGCAAGGTCGTGGGCCGGGTCGTCCTGCAACCCTAGCCAGTCGCGGCGGCGGCGTGCTATGGTCTGAAAATAGGCATCGATGATACCGCTTCACGGACCGATCTCGCCCGGATGCGTCTGACCCTGCACACCGACTAC
>DATEIF010000738.1:0-7829 GCA_035279205.1 Vineibacter sp. | reverse complement strand
CCAGGTGAACTCGTCGGTGTGGCAGATGCCGGTGGCCTTGATCTCGACCAGCACCTCGCCCTGCTTGGGGCCCTCGAGGTCGACCATCTCGATCTCCAGAGGCTTCTTGGCAGCGACAGCGAGCGCGGCGCGCGTTTTCATGGTCGATCCTCCGGAGGTTGTTGTCACACGAAGGCAACGACAGGCATCCCCAAGCACGTTGCTTGCGAGCGGTGACAGCCGCCCGGTGCTGGCGGCAGCGTCACGGCGGCGGTGCAAATCTGTCAGCGAAGAGTAGCGACAAAGGAAGGTCGACTGGAATTGGACTTTGGATCGAGAAACTACGTCTAGCCAGGAACCGATTTGGAAATCATGATCTGTACGACTCCCGGGATTTCAGGGCTGTCGCGTATGGCAACGCACAACCTCATCCTGAGGAGCGAGCGAAGCGAGCGTCTCGAAGGATGGGCTACAGTCTCGTTCGATTGTTCCAGCGGCCGCCGCAACGGCCGTGCGGTAGCCCACCCTTCGAGACGACCGCTACGCGGCCTCCTCAGGGTGAGGTTGGGGGATTCTGGTCAACCGCGCGATCCGACGCACCGCGATAAGCTCACGGAGGACGCCCGATGTCGTACGCCAGTCGCACGATCGCCAAGCGCGCGATGACCGGTGACTCCGGAATCCGCCGCGGCATGAGCATGAAGGCGTCGACCGAGGATGCGGTCGCGGAGCTGCTGGCGACCATCAGCCAGGATCAGATGGAGATGATCCTGCTGTTCTGCTCGCCGCACTATGACGTTCCAGCAATGCTGGCCGAAATTGCGCGTCACGCGCCGAACATCCGTGTGCTTGGATGCACGACGGCCGGCGAGATCACACCGGTCGGCTACCGGCAAGGCACGGTAACCGGACTCAGCCTGTCGGCGACGCATTTTGCCACGTCCGTCCGGTTGATCGAGCCGACCTCATCGTTCGAGATCGCCGACGGCCGGGCGGTCACGCAGGCGCTGGTGGCCGAGCATCACGTGGTTCGCCGCCGACTGAGCGCGCCCCGCACGTTCGCGCTGCTGATCAACGACGGTCTGTCGATGCGCGAGGAAATCATCGTCAGCGCGCTGGGCGATGCGTTGGGCGAGATCCCGCTGGTCGGCGGTTCGGCGGGCGACAACCTCGCTTTCCGCGAGACCAGCATCTTCCTTGACGGCCGCGTGCTCACCAACGCGTCGTTGCTGGTCTTGATCTCGACCGATCTCGATTTCCGCGTGTTCCAGACCCAGCATTTCCAGCCGCTCGACGAGAAGATCGTGGTGACCCGCGCCGATCCGGCCCGCCGCCTGGTGATGGAGATCAATGCCGAGCCGGCGGCTGACGAATATGCACGCATGATCGGAATCAAGCGTACCGACCTGACGCCGTTGATCTTCGCGGCCCATCCGCTGGTCGTGCGCGCGGGCGGCCGCCATTACGTGCGCGCCATCCAGCGCGTCGACGACGAGGGCCTGCACTTCTTCTGCGCCATCGATGAAGGCATCGTCCTGAGCATGGCCAAGGGCGGTGACCTGCGCGCCAACCTGGTGTCGATGTTCGACGGCCTGAGCGGCGAGCTGGGCGGCATCGAAGCCGTGATCGGCTTCGATTGCGTGCTGCGCTATGTCGAGATGGAGCAGCGCCAGATGCTGAGCGATATCTCGCGCATCATGGCCAGCAACCATGTGGTCGGCTTCAATACCTATGGCGAGCAATTCGGCATGATGCATGTCAGCCAAACCTTTACCGGGATCGCGCTCGGACGAGGCTAGAGCATGTCTCGATCGAATGGACGCACGCTATTGCCAAATCTCACGCTGTCATCCCCAGCGCAGCGAGGGATCTAGGGACAGCGCCTAGATCCCTCGCTGCGCTCGGGATGACAGCATCCTCCAACGAGGCTCGTCATGGCGGCAGAACGCAATCTGCCCACCCACGATCAGGACGTCGACACTCTCCGACGCAATGTCGCGAAGCTGACGGAGATCAACCGTGCCCTGATGCGCCGTGTCGAACGCAGCCTCGACATGCAGGGCAACGCGTATCAGCTGTTCCAGACCGCGATCCTGCTCGACCAGAAGGTGCGCGATCGAACCCGCGAGCTCGAGCACGCACTGCAGGCGGTGGAGCAGTCGAACCTGGAATTGAGCGAGGCGATCGTCAGCAGCCGCGTCGCGCAGGGCCGCCTGCAGGATGCCATCGACAGCATCTCCGAGGGCTTCGCCATCTTCGACCCCAACGACCAATTGATCCTGTACAACCGCCGTTTCCTGGATTTCTGGCCCGACCTCACCAGCCGTATCGAAGCCGGCATTTCGTTCGACGACCTGATCCGGCTGGAGCTGGAGGCCAAAGTCATCCTGCCGGGCGATCGCCCGATCGATCGCTGGATGGCCGAACGGCGCCGGCAGCGAAAGGCGACACGGCGCGGCACCCAGCGTTGGGTCTATGCGCTGGCTGACGGCCGCTGGGTCCAGGTCACCGACCGGCGCTCGATCGAGGGTGGCATCGCCTCGATCTACACCGACATCACCGATCTGAAAGATGCCGAGCGCCAGGAGCGCGAAAAGGTGCTGGCCGAACGCCGGCAGGCCAAGGAGGCACTGCACGACAGCGAACAGCGGATCCGCCTGTTCGCCAATGCCGTGCCGGCCATGATCTCCTATGTCGATCACGATCAGCGCTACCGCTTCGTCAACCGCGCCTATCGCACCGCGTATGCACCCGACGGCACGCCCATCCTGGGCCGGACCTTGCGCGCCATCCTCGGCGAGGCCGAGTACGAACAACGCCAGCCCTATGTCGAGCGCGCCCTGAATGGCCATACGGTGACATTCGACCTGCCGCTGCGCTCGTTGGACGACCGCCCGCGTTTCGGCCTGGCCACCTACGTGCCGCACCGCAGCCATCACGGCACCATCGACGGTTTCTTTACGCTGATCCAGGACATCACCGAGCGGCGGCGGGCGGAGCAGATCCTCGAGGCCGCCAACGAGGAGCTCGAGCGGCGGGTGCGCGAGCGTACGGCGACGCTGTCGGAACTGAACGAGACCCTCTCGCGCGAGGTCGAGCAGCGCCGGCGCATCGCGCGCGAACTGCAGGCGGCCAAGGTCGAGGCCGAGCGTGCCAACGTCAGCAAGACCAAGTTTCTCGCCGATGCCAGCCACGACCTGCTGCAGCCGCTGAACGCCGCGCGCCTGTTCGTGGCTGCCCTTCAGAATGCGGCGCCGGACGACGACGACGAGATCGTGCTGTCCAAGATCGATCACGCACTGGGCAACGTCGAGGACCTGCTGAACATCCTGCTCGACATGTCGAAGCTTGATTCAGGCCATGTCAGCGCCAACATCGAGGCCGTCCGATTGGCGCCGCTGATGGAGGCCCTGCGCGACGAGCTGGCGCCGCTGGCCGAGCGTCAGGGTTTGTCGTTCCGGCTGATGCCCTGCCGGCTCGCGGTGCAGTCCGACCCGCGCCTGCTGCGCCGGCTGTTGCAGAACTTCCTGACCAACGCCTGCCGCTACACGCTGTCCGGTCGCGTCCTCTTCGGTGCCCGAAGGCGCGGCGACATGATCGAGCTGCAGGTCCACGACACCGGCGTCGGCATCCCGGAAGACAAGATCAATGAGATCTTCGAGGAGTTCCGCCGACTGGACCCCGTCGAAGGCGCGCGCAAAGGTTACGGGCTGGGCCTGTCGATCGTCGCGCGGATCAGCCGTCTGCTGGGCTATCAGGTCAAGGTCCGCTCCCGGGTCGGACGCGGCTCGTGTTTCTCCGTCCTCGTGCCCCTGGCCGATACGCCCACACACCGCAGCGCGCCGCGGCCTGCCACGCTGCCGGCGGCCAGCCCGGTCGACAATGTGCGCATCCTGCTGATCGACAACGACCAGGCCGTGCTCGACGGCATGGCGCGCCTGCTGCAAACATGGCGATGCCAGGCGGTCGCCGTCGCCAACCGGCGCCAGGCCCAGGCGCATCTGGCACAATCCGATTTCCGACCGCAGCTTCTTCTGGCCGACTATCATCTGGATGACGGCGATGTCGGCACGGCGCTGATCAGCGACCTGCGCCACCAGCTGGGCGCCGACATCCCGGCCGCCGTCATCACCGCCGACCGCAGCCCTGAGGTCCAGGCGGCGGTGCAACGCCTGGCATCGGCCAGCCTGCTGACCAAGCCGATCAAACCGGCACGATTGAGGGCGCTGATCGCCTCAGTTCGGCGATGACAGGCTTCGCCGGTATTTCTGGTAGAGGATGACGGCCTGCGTGCGGCTGGATACGCCGAGCTTCTGCAGCAGGCTCGAGACATGGGCCTTCACCGTCGTGACCTGCACGTCGATGATGTAGGCGATCTGCTTGTTGAGCTTCCCCTCGGACATCAACTCCAGCACCTTGCGCTGCTGGTTGGTCAGCAGCTCGAAGCGGCAGCGAACGGCATCGTCAAGCACGTCGTCGGGGCTGTCCTGCACGGCAGTGCCGGTGCCCATGCCTTCGGTCGGCGCATACGTGCCGCCGTCGAGGATCGTGGCGATGGCGGCGATCACGGCGTCACGTGACAACGATTTCGGGATGTAGGCGACGGCGCCGGCCTCGAAGCATTCGCGCATCACGTAGCTGTCGGCCAGGGCTGAAACGACGGCGACCGGAATGTCCGGCCGCCTCACCCGCAACGAGCGAACGCCCTTCACGCCGTTCATCCCCGGCATGCGCAGGTCGAGCAGAATGAGGTCGATATCGGCGCCGGCGGCGACCCGCTCGACCGCTTCGCCGAAGGAGCCGCTTTCCAACACAGCCACGCGATCGTCCAGCGACTTCAGCGTGCTGGCCAACGCCTCGCGAAACATGGGGTGATCGTCGGCGACTAGGACAGTCCGCATGACACATCCTCGCCTTTGCAGGCGATCATTTGAAGGCTCCGCACGCACGCGGTCAAGCGACGACAATTTTCCCTGCGGTGCTGCAACAACGCGAAGCGGAGTGATCAACCGCCTTATCTCGACCACGCGTCTAGCGCTGCATGCGGGACAGCCAACGGCGCCGCAGATCAGCGGGCCGCGCGTTGAAGCGGTCGCCGAGGAACGTTGCCTGCACCACCCGATCGATGCGGAAATCCCGGAAATCCCGGCGCATCTCACACCAGCCGACCAGCACCCGCGTCGCGTCGAGATAGCCGATGGCGACGGGCCAGATCACCCGCCTGGTCTCACGGTCGTCCTTGTCGCGATAGACCAACGCGATCTTCCTGCCGGCGCGGGCCCACGCGCGAGCCTGTGCGACATCCAGACCATCCGGCGGGATTGCCCGGGCCGGCGCGGTACGCGCCGCCGCGTCGAGGATCAACGGCTGCAGCTGGGCCGGAATGGCCGCCGCAATCTTGGCCATCAGATCACGCGCGGCGTGGGCAAGGCCGGGGTCGGCGTGACCAGCGACCCATTGCGCGCCCAGGACGGCGGCCTCGACCTCATCGGAGGTCAGCATCAGCGGTGGCAGATCGAAGCCGCCCTCCAGGACATAGCCCAGGCCGGCTTCGCCGCGAATGGGCACGCGCTGGCCGATCAGGGCCGCGATATCGCGATAGACCGAGCGCTTCGACGTCTCGAGCTCGGCCGCGATCGCCGCCGCGGTCACAGGCTGGCTCGAGCGGCGCAGGATCTGGATGATCTGGAACAGGCGGTCGGCGCGGCGCATGGCGGGAGCATGACAGTTCCATGCTGACAGCAGGGTGGCAACAGCCCTGCGCTATGCTCTGTCCGGTCGAAACCCGAGGACATCGCCGACATGAAGAAGACCTATCACGGCAGCTGCCATTGCGGCGCCGTCCGCTATGAAGCCGACATCGACCTCGACGCCGGCACGGGCCGGTGCAACTGCTCGATCTGCACCAAGACGCGGGCGTGGGGCGCGCTGATCAAGCCCGAGGATTTCCGGTTGCTGGCGGGCGAGGACGTGCTCACCGGCTATCAGTTCGCCACCAAGAGCGGGCACCACCTGTTCTGCAGCCGCTGCGGGGTGCGTTGTTTCAATCGCGGGTATGTCGAGCAGCTCGGTGGCGCCTTCGTGTCGATCCAGCTCGCCACGCTCGACGATGCAACACCGGCGGAACTCATTGCAGCGCCGCTGCGGTACGGCAACGGCCGCGACAACGCCTGGTGGGACGAGCCGGCCGAGACACGGCATTTGTGATTTATCTTCCTCCCCACGCAGTGGGGAGGTGCCCCCGAAGGGGGCGGAGGGGACCCCACGTGGTCTATGCAACGAGGACCACGTCGGGTCCCCTCCGGCCTTCGGCCACCTCCCCCAGCGGAGCTGGGGGAGGATGTCTACACCGGTGTGAACATCGGCAGGGGCGGGCCGCCGTCGGTCGGCTTGAAGACCACCTTCACGTCCTGGCCGATGCGCAGCTTGTCGAAGTCGCAGTCGACGATGTTGGTCATCATCGACGGTCCCTCGGCCAGCGTGACGTAGGCCATGACGTAAGGCACCGGCGCGCGGCGCATGACGCTGTAGGAATAGATCGTGCCCTTGCCCGAGGCGGTGACCCACGTGGTCTTGTCGCTGAAGCAGAACGGGCAGATCGTGCGCGGATAGTGGTGCGCCTCGCCGCAGGCGGTGCATTTGCGCACCAGCAGCTTGCCCTCGCCGGCGGCATCCCAATAGGCCTTGGTCTCGGAGCTCACCGAGGGTGCCGGCAGCTTGCGCTCCTTGGCTTGTGCTTGCGCGGCCATGACCTACTCCCTCTCCAGAATGACGGTGCCGCTGCCGTGGCGCGAGCCCAGCGAGCCGCCGGTGCCGTGCGCCAGCGCCAGATCGCAGTTCTTCACCTGCACCTTGGGATGCGCCTCGCCGCGCAACTGGCGCACCGCTTCGAGCACCTTGGTGAGACCGCCGCGGTTGCCGGGGTGATTGCTGCACAGGCCGCCGCCGTCGGTGTTGAACGGCAGCTTGCCGACGCCAGAGATCAGGTTGCCGTCGGCCACCAGCTTGCCGCCCTTGCCCTTCTCGGCGAAGCCGAGATCCTCGAGCTGCATCAGCACGGTGATCGTGAAGCTGTCGTAGATCGAGACGTATTTGATGTCCGACGGCTTGACGCCAGCCTCGGCGAACGCTGGCGGACCGGTGTACACGGCGCCGCTGTAGGTGAGGTCGACCTTGCCACCCATCTGCGTCTTCATCGCTTCGGCGGCGCCCAGCACCTTCACCTTGGGCCGCTTCAGGCTCTTGGCGATCTCCGGCGCCACGACGACGATGGCGCCGCCGCCGTCGGTGATGACGCAGCAATCCAGCCGGTGCAGCGGATCGGAAATCATCGGCGAGTTCACGACGTCCTCGACCGTCACCACGTCGCGCAGCAACGCATGCGGGTTGTGCTGCGCATGATGGGAGGCGGCGACCTTGATCCAGGCCAGCTGCTCGCTGGTGGTGCCGTACTGGTGCATGTGGCGCATGGCGCACATGGCGTACATGTTCACCACGGTGGGCCCGTAGGGGAACTCGAACGGCTCGTCGGGCGTCGGCGTGCCGCCGCGGCTGCGCGGCACGGTGCCGGTGGCCATGCCCTCGGCGCGCGGCCGGCCGGCCAGGGTAATCAGCGCCACCTTGCACTTGCCGGCAGCAATCGCCTCCAGCGCGTGGCCGACATGCACGACATAGGACGAGCCGCCGGTGTCGGTCGAGTCGACGTGCCGGGGCTTGAGCCCCATGTACTCGACCATCGACATCGGGCCCAGCCCCGGCGCATCGCCGGCGCAGAAGTAGCCGTCGACGTCGTCCTTGGTGAGGCCCGCGTCTTCCAGCGCGCCCTTCGCCACCTGGGCGTGGATCTGTGC
>DATEIF010000737.1:0-6438 GCA_035279205.1 Vineibacter sp. | reverse complement strand
CGGCGACACCCAACGCCGGCACGTCTGGATCGCGATAGAATGTGCGAGCGTACGGCGGCTCACACCGGACCGCGCGCCTCCCGGCGCGCTCATGAGCGCGGCGGGAGCCGCGCGGTCCGTTCGCTTCGCCGTGTGTCAACGTTAGCACTCCTGTTCCGGTGACGTATGGCTTCCAATCATGAGTCCGGCGCGCTGTTCGTCGGCGGACTCGTCGACGGTTCCAGCTGGCCCCGCCTCGAAACGTTGCAGCATGGGCCATTTCCCTGCCCCGGCATCGAGGGACCCGCCGGCGTCTTCGACGATGCGCGCACGCTTCTGCATGTGACGCCCGACTTCGATCCGGCCCGGCCATTCGTGATCGTCGTCTTCTTCCACGGCTGGTGCGCCACGCTGACCCGGCGCGCCGGCGGCAGCCGCTACCACGTTGTCGAGAGCTACCGCCTGCTCGACCAGGTCGACGACGCCGGCCTGAATGCTGTCGTCGTGGCGCCGCAGTTCGCGCGCGATGCCGATCTCGATGTCGTCGACACACCTGGCCATCCCGGCCGGTTTGCCGAACCCGGCGGCTTCGCCCGTTTCCTCGACGAGGCGACGGCCCGTATCGCTCGGCAACGGGGCGACGATCCGGCCCGCTACGGCACCGCACCTGTCGTGCTGGCATCGTTCAGCGGCGGCTATCGGGCGGCGGCCATGGCGCTCACCATCGGCGGCGGCGCCGATCGTGTGATCGGGTTCCTGGGCCTGGACACGATCTACGGCGAGACCCAGGCGTTCGCGTCATGGTTCGCGGCCAACCATCGCCGCGCCTTCATCGCCGCCGTCTACACAGGCGGTCGCGAGCACGATTTCGCATCCGCCGGCCCTACGCTGGACCTGGCGCGCGAACTGGCCGATCGACACCTGCCCAGCGTTCAGGTGCGTGACTCGCTACCGCGGCGGTTACGTCCCGGCGTCGCTGCCTTCCATCATGTCGGCGATCCGGATCTGCATCTGGATCTCGTCGCATCGGGCTGGCCGCGCTTCAACGCGCCGGTGCGACGGCTGCTCGCGCGCCTGCCGGGCTTTATCCGCACCGGCCGCTGACATCAGCCATCATGCGCCCGCTCAGACCAGCAGCGCACCTTCGTGCACCAGAAGCCAGCGCTTGGTCTCGACATGGCCGCGGCCGCTGTAGCCGACCATGCGGTTGCCGGCGCCCAGCACACGGTGGCACGGAATGATCACCGGAATGGGATTGGCGCCGCAGGCGCCGCCGACGGCGCGGGCGACGCCGCCCACCGCCTGCGCCATCTCGCCGTAGGTCATGATGTCACCGTAAGGGATATCGCACATCTGGCGCCAGACATCGCGCTCGAATGGCGAGCCGGCCGGCGCCAGCGGCAGGTCGAACGCCGTGAGCTCGCCGGAAAAATAGGCTTTGAGCTGCCGGCGCGCCTCGGCTAACAGACCCGTGCCGTCAACGGCATCGTCAGCGCCACCGTCGATCCAGCGCACGGCGATGATGACATCCGCGGTCGCTTCCACCTCGAGGCAGCCGACTGGGCTGTTGACCCGGACCGTGCTGCTGTCGATCCTCGTGTCGATCGGCGGCGCGGGCCGCAGCAAGGTTGGGGCAATGTTACGGTCGGATGGTGACGTCATGTGACGACGCTAGCCCGCGCCGTTGCGATTTGCCAACATGGCGACGACAGGGAGACAGGGATTCATGGCCGGCGGAGATATGCCTGTTCGAATCGGCCGGCGCGGTACTTTGGTTGCCGGACTGGCGGCGGCCATCGTGGGCCCGGCACAGGCGCAGCCGCAGGGTCGCCAGCAACGCAGCGCGCCACCGCCGGCATCGCAGCTTCCCCCGATCGTGTTCGTGCATGGCAATGGCGATACCGCCGCGCTGTGGCACACCACGATCTGGCGCTTTGAATCGAATTCCTATCCGCGCAACTTGCTGCACGCCATCGACTTCACCTACCCCACGGCGCGAAGCGATGATTCGCGGCCGCAGCCGTTCCGCTCGTCGACCGCCGACCAGCGCGAGGAGCTGGCCGCCTTCGTGAAGAAGGTGCTGGCCGAGACGAAGCGCAAGAAGGTGGCGCTGGTCGGCAGCTCGCGCGGCGGCAATGCGATCCGTAATTTCCTCAAGAACGGTGGCGGCGCCGAGCTGACGTCGCATGCCGTGCTGTGCGGCGCCGTCAACCATGGCGTGGTGGTTTCCGACACGGTGCTGAAGGGCAGCGAATTCAACGGTGCCGGCCCGTTCATGCGCCAGCTCAACGACGGACCGACCGAAGTCGTGCCCGGCGTGGCGTTCTTGACCCTGCGCAGCGACAAGCTCGACAAATTCGCCCAGCCCGACGGCCAGTTCGTCGGCATGCCGGGCAAACCCACGGGCCTCTCCTACGATGCGCCGGAGTTGCGCGGCGCCAGCAACGTCGTGCTGCCGGGACTCGATCACCGCGAGGTGGCCTTCGACAAGCTGGCCTTCCAGAAGACCTACGAGTTCATCGTCGGCCGCCCGCCCACGACCCTGTTCATCGCGCCCGAACGCGAGCCGGTGCTGAACGGCCGCGTCACCGGTGTCGCCGAGGGCGGCGTGTACACCAACCTGCCGGTGGCGGGTGCCAGCGTCGAGGTCTGGGAGGTCGATGCGCGCACCGGCGAGCGCAAGACGCTCGAACCAGCGCACCGGCGCGTCACCAGTGCCGACGGCTTCTGGGGTCCGTTCAAGGGCCGCCAGGATGCCTTTTACGAGTTCGTCATCGCCGTGAGCGGCAGCCCGATCACGCACATCTACCGCTCGCCGTTCCTGCGCTCCAGCGACGTGATCAATCTGCGGCCCGGCCAGTACGTCAAGGAGGACGAAAAGGCGGGCGCCGTGGTGGTCATGACCCGGCCGCGCGGCTATTTCGGTCACGGTCGCGACAAGTTCACGCTCGACGGCAAGGTGCCACCCGGCATCAACGAAGGCGTGCCGGGCACTTCCATGGGTCGGCTGACGCTGCCGGACGGCCCGATCCGCACGGTCATCGCCGTGTTCAACCTCGAGACCATCCCGGTGCGCAGCTGGCCGATGAAGGACAACCGGCTGACGATGGCCGAGTTCCACAACTGATCACGCTTCATCCGTCATCCCGGGCGTTGCGCGGGATGACGGATTGACAAGACACGGCCATCTGTGGCGCACTCTCTTGCAAACGTTTGCAAGAGGAGCGGCGCATGGCCAAGAAGAAGCAGCCCGAACCGAAGATCGTCCGCCCCGAGGACGTCGATCCGCGACACGACTGGACGCGACCCCTGATGGCGCTGGGCCAGATGGCGGTCGATTTCGAAGAACGCGTTGATTTCCGCCGGCTGCACAACTACCGGCTGGGCCGCACGCGCCAGGCCCTGGCGAAGTCCGATCTCGGCGCCGTGCTGACCTTCGACCAGCACAACATCCGCTACATCTCCTCCACCGTGATCGGCGAGTGGGCGCGCGACAAGCTCACGCGCTACTGCCTGCTGACCGGCAATGGCGATCCCTATGTCTGGGACTTCGGCTCGGCCGCCAAGCACCACCGGCTCTACGCGCCGTGGCTGCACCACGATCACTGCCGCGCCGGCATGGTGGGCTTGCGCGGCGCCATCAATCCCAAGATCGGCCTGTTCCGGCGCGCCGCCGAGGAGATCAAGTCGATCCTGGAGGAGGAAGGCGTCGCCGACATGCCGCTGGGCGTCGACATGGTCGAGCTGCCCATGCTGTTCGAGCTGCAGCGCCTGGGCATCAAGGTGGTCGACGGCCAGCAGGTGATGCTCGATGCGCGCGAGGTGAAAAGCCGCGACGAGCTGATGCTGCTCAACATCGCCGCCGCCATGGTCGACGGTACCTACCAGAAGATCTCCGAGGCGCTGAAGCCCGGCGTGCGCGAAAGCCAGATCGTGGCGCTGGCCAACCATGATCTCTACGAGAAGGGCTCCGACTGCGTCGAGGCGATCAACGCCATCTCGGGCGAGCGCTGCTCACCGCACCCGCACAATTTCACCGACCGGCTGATCCGGCCCGGCGATCAGGCGTTCTTCGACATCATCCAATCCTACATGGGCTATCGCACCTGCTACTACCGCACCTTCAACGTCGGCAAGGCGACCGACGCGCAGAAGGACGCCTACAAGCGCGCGCGGGAATGGATCGACACCGCCATCGCCATGATCAGGCCCGGCGTGCGCTCCGACCAGGTGGCCGACTGCTGGCCCAGCGCCGAGAAGATCGGCTTTACCAGTGAGATGGAAGCCTTCGGGCTGGAGTTCGGCCATGGTCTGGGGCTGGGCCTGCACGAACGGCCGATCATCAGCCGACTGAACTCCTTCGAGGATCCGATGGAAATCAAGGCGGGCATGGTGTTCGCGCTGGAGACCTACTGCCCGGCGACCGACGGCATCTCGGCCGCCCGCATCGAGGAGGAGATCGTCGTCACCGACAAGGGCTGCACGGTGATCACCCGCTTCCCGGCCGAGGAACTGCCCGTGGCGAATCGGTATTGAAACTCCCGGGAGCGCGGGCCTCTGGCCCGCTCATGTGTCGGCGCGCAGCGCCGATGCGGGCGGGACGCTCGCGCTCCCACGTTCATGCCGCCTGCGCCATCGCCGCCACGCGCTCCCACGTGGTGGCCTGCATGCTGGGCCGCGCGCTGATGCGCGCCAGCCAGGCGATGAGGTTCTTGTGCGACGCGCCCACGGCCGACCACTCCGGCGTCTGGGCGATGAAATCCATGTGCGATGCCACCAGCAGGTCGGCCAGCGACAGCGCGTCGCCGGCAAGATAGGCGTTGTCGCCCAGAAGCAGTGCGACCTCGCCCACCACGACATGCGCCTTGGGCAGGGCCTCGGCGATCGCCGCTTCGTCGGGCGGCAGGCCCATCAGGCGCGGCCGCACGATGCGGTGGAAACCGATAACGTTGGCGACACCCTGGAACAGGTACCAGTCGCTGATGTTGAGCGCCTGATCCATCCGCGCCGCGGCACGCGGATCGCCGGGCGTCAGCGCCGGTGCCGGCAGCACCCGATCGAGATAGCGCAGGATGGCCTGGGTCTCGTACAGGCGGAAGCCGTCATGCTCAAGCACCGGCACACGGCCGAACGGGTGGCGCGCCAGGTGCTGCGGCGAGCGCAGCGTGCCGGGTGCGACCGGCGCGACGCGATAGGCGGCACCCTTTTCCTCCAGGGCGGCCAGGGCGGCGCGTGCAAACGGACTGCCCGGAACGGTGTGGATGACGAACGTGGACATCGCGATCTCCGGCTTCAGGATTGACGATCGGCATAGGTTGCGAAATCGGCCAGGCGCACAGGCCAGCCGCCGCCCAGCTTTTCCGCGTGACGCGCCGCGTCGGTGCCGAAGCGCTCCAGGTTGCGGTGCTCCAGGGTGACGCGGGTGCTGCCACCGTCGGCCGGCACGAACGTCAGTTCCACCTCGGTCACCAGCTGCGGGTCGTAGTTCCAGTTGCTGGTGAGTTGCCAGGCGAGCAGCAGGCGTGAGGGCGGCTCCCATGCCAGCACCTTGCCCCAGGGACTTTCATTGCCCTCGGCATCGCGCTCCAGCCATCGGCCGCCGACACGCGGCTCGATGATGATGGCGACGTGCGGATTCTTGGCGACGGTCTTTCCCGTCGGCCACCATTGCGCCATGCGCGTGGTGAACAGATCGAAGGCGCGGGCCGGCGCGACCTTCACCTCGATCGTGCGCACGATGGGCGCGATGCTCATGACGGCATCTCCTGGTCGGCCTGGGTGTCGGCGAAATCCTTGAAGGCATCGAGCGCGGCGGCCCAGTGGGCGTCCAGCCAGTCGCGCATCGCAGCGATTCCGCGCGGATCGAGGCGATAGATGCGACGGGTGCCCACGGGCAGCTCGCGCACCAGCCCGGCCTGCTTCAGCACCCGCAGATGTTGCGACACCGCAGGCCGGCTGACCGGCAGACCCCGCGCCAGCTCGCCGACCGCCGAAGGTTTTGCCGACAGGCGCTCGAAGATCGCGCGCCGGGTCGGGTCGCCCAAGGCCGCCAGCGCATCGATGGTGCTATATGCGTTAGCCATGACTTACCGTAAGTCACGACTTACTAATGAGTCAAGCGCTCTACGACATCAGATGCGTTATTCGCAGGAGATCCCTCGCTATGCTCGGGATGACGGGGTGCTAGCGCGATGAACTCTTCCCGCGCCCGGCTGCCGCCTGAGCTGGCGGCGCGGTCGAGCCGCGCACGACCAGGGACGGCTCCAGGCGGATCGTGACGGTCACCGTGTCGCGGCGGCGCAGGTGCTCCATCAGCACGTCGCCGGCGCGGCGCCCCATCTCGTAGTGCTGAATGCGCACCGTGGTGAGCGGCGGCGAGAAGCGATCGACGAACGGCATGTCGTTGAAGCCGGTGACCGACACGTCGCGTGGACACTGCAGCCCGGCGCGGGCCAGGGC
>DATEIF010000736.1:0-5872 GCA_035279205.1 Vineibacter sp. | reverse complement strand
AACCGCGCCGAGCCGCCGCTGCGCCCGAGCCTCGACCCGCCGGACCGGATCGAGCCTTCGCTCGACACCCTTGTCCCGACCAATCCCAACAAGCCCTACGACATGCGCGAACTGATCGAGAAGGTCGTCGACGAGGGCGATTTCTTCGAGCTGCAGCCCGACTATGCCGGCAACATCGTGATCGGCTTCGGCCGCATGGGCGGCGACACCGTGGGCTTCGTCGCCAACCAGCCGATGGTGCTGGCCGGCTGTCTCGACATCGACTCCTCGAAGAAGGCCGCCCGCTTCGTGCGTTTCTGCGATGCCTTCAATATTCCGATCGTGACGTTCGTCGACGTGCCGGGCTTCCTGCCGGGCACGGCGCAGGAGTTCGGCGGCATCATCAAGCACGGCGCCAAGCTGCTCTACGCCTATGCCGAAGCCACCGTGCCCAAGGTCACGGTGATCACGCGCAAGGCGTATGGCGGCGCCTATGACGTCATGGCCTCCAAGCACCTGCGCGGCGATGTGAACTACGCCTGGCCCGGTGCCGAGATCGCAGTGATGGGCGCCAAGGGTGCCGTGGAGATCATTTTCCGCTCCGACATCGGCGATGCCGCCAAGATCGCGGCCCGCGAGAAGGAGTACCGCGAGAAGTTCGCCAATCCGTTCGTGGCCGCCAATCGCGGCTTCATCGACGACGTGATCATGCCGCACGGCACGCGCCGCCGCGTCTGCAAGGCGCTGGCGTTGCTGAAGAACAAGAAGCTCGAGAACCCGTGGCGTAAGCACGGCAACATCCCGCTCTGAGCCCCACGGCCGGCATGTCGTCGCAGCGCGCCTTTCGCCAGTCTGCCTTTCCGCCGCCGCCACGTGCGCGGCAGGTGCCGTATCGGCATGCCGACGGGCGCGAGGATCCGTTCCATTGGTTGCGCGATCCGGGTTATCCCGATGTGCGCGATCAGGCGGTGCTGGACTACCTGAAGGCCGAGAACGCCTATGTCGACTCCGTGCTCGGCGGTGAGAACGACCTGCGGCCGGCACTGCTGGAGGAGTTCAAGGCGCTGGTGATCCCCGACGAAAGCCCGCCGGCGGAATGGATTCACGGCCGCTGGTATGGCGTTCGCTACGAAGCGGGTCGCGAGTACCCGTTGTGGTACCGCAAGGCCGCACCTGAGGCGCCGGAGACGATCATCCTCGACGCCAACCGCGAGGCCGAAGGGCAGGGCTTCTACGCGGTGCGCGACTGGGCCGTGTCGCCCGACCATCGCTTCCTGGCGATCCTCGACGACATCGACGGATCAGAGCGCCTGCGCCTGCGCATCCGCGACCTCGACAACGGCACCGATGTGCACACCGCGTCGGTACACTGCTCGCCCGGACTGGGCTGGTCGGCCGACTCGCGTACGCTTTTCTACATCCGCCAGGACGACAAGCAGCGCCCGCGCTGGGTGCATCGCCACCAGGTCGGCGCTGCGGCCGATGATCCCCTGATCTACGAGGAGACCGACCCGGTCTACTTCCTCGGAATCGGCGAGAGCGCGTCGGGTCGCTTCCTGCATATCGAAGCGGCGGCCAAGAACAGCAGCGAGACGCGCCTGCTGGCGCTGTCCGAGCCGGAGGGTACGCCGCAGCTGGTGCTGGCGCGCCGGCCCGATCATGAATACGACGTCGTGCACCGCGGCGATGAGCTGCTGATCCGCACCAATGATCGGCACCACAATTTCCGGGTCGTGCGCGCGCCGCTCGATGACCCACGCGAGTCGCGATGGCAGGAAGTCGTCGCGCCGTCCGACCAGGCGCTGATCAGCGGACTGGGCGCGGCACGCGACTTCTGGTGGATGGTCGAGCGCGCGGACGCACAGAAACGCGTGCGGATCGTGGCAGGCCATCATCGCGATGCGTCAGCTGGCCAGGTCATCACCTTTCCCGATTCCGCCTACACGATCTCGGCGTTGGACGGGCACCGATGGGACCGCCACACGCTGCGCATGATCTACGAATCGCCGGCGCGGCCTCGCACCTGGTACGACTACGATGTGGCTGCGGCGCGCCTGGACGTCGTGCAGGACACACGCGTGCCGACGCATGTGCCTGACGATTATGTCGTGGAGCGGCACTGGGCGACCGCGAAGGACGGTGTGCGGGTGCCGATCTCCCTCGTGCGCCATCGCGATACCGAGGTCCCCGCACCGATGGTGCTGTACGGCTACGGCGCCTACGGCATGTCGATGGACGCCGGCTTCTCGGCCAACCGCGTGCCGTTCCTGCGCCGCGGCATGGTGTGGGCGATCGCCCATATCCGCGGCGGGCAGGAGATGGGGCGGGCCTGGTACGACGACGGCAAGCTGCTGAACAAGCGCAACACCTTCGACGATTTCATTGCGTGCGGCGAATACCTCGTGGCGGCTGGCATTGCGGCACCTGGCAAGATCGCGGCGATGGGCGGCAGTGCCGGTGGCATGCTGATGGGCGCCATCGCCAACCAGCGGCCCGACCTGTTCGCGGCCATCCTGGCGATGGTGCCGTTCGTCGACGTGCTGTCGACCATGCTCGATGCCAGTCTGCCGCTCACGCCACCTGAATATGTCGAGTGGGGCAACCCGGCCGATCCGCCATACTACGCGTACATGGCGGGCTACAGCCCGTACGACAACGTCGTGGCGCGGGCCTATCCGGCGATGCTGATCAGCGCCGGCCTGTACGATCCGCGCGTGACCTACTGGGAGCCAGCGAAGTGGGCGGCGAAGCTGCGCGCGCTGAAGGCCGACGACAACGTGCTGCTGCTGCATACGGAGATGGAGGCCGGCCATGGCGGTGCGTCCGGGCGCTACAAGGCGCTGGTCGAGGTCGCCGAACGGCTGGCATTCGTGATTCGCGCCCTGGGTTTGCCGGAACAGCCGGTGCATTGACGAGATCTGTGAAGGAGAGTGGGATGGCCACCGCCCGCAAAGAGGAAGCCGTGAAGAAACCGGCCAAGACCAGCAAACCGGCTTCTGCAAAGGCGACGAACGGCCAGCACCCGACGGCCGCCGCGGCGAAGGCTGCCGCGACACGCCCCGACAAGCCGCCGTTCGACAAGATCCTGATCGCCAACCGCGGCGAGATCGCCTGCCGTGTGATCCGCACGGCGCGCCAGCTGGGAATCAAGACGGTCGCCGTCTATTCCGAGGCCGACGCCGACGCCCTTCACGTGCGCGAGGCGGACGAGGCGGTGTTCATCGGCCCGCCGCCGTCGGCGCAGAGCTATCTGCTGGTCGATCGCATTGTCGAGGCCTGCAAGAGCACCGGCGCCCAGGCGGTCCACCCGGGCTACGGCTTCCTGTCGGAGAAGCAGGAGTTCCAGGCGGCGCTGGCCAAGGCCGGCATCGTCTTTATCGGCCCCGACTCGCATGCCATCCATGCCATGGGTGACAAGATCGAGTCCAAGATCCTGGCGAAGAACGCCAAGGTCAGCACGGTGCCGGGCCACCTCGAAGTGATCCCCAACGCCGATGAGGCGGTGAAGATCGCGCGCAGCATCGGCTACCCGGTGATGATCAAGGCGTCGGCTGGCGGCGGCGGCAAGGGCATGCGCCTGGCGTGGAACGATGCCGAGGCCAAGGAAGGCTTCGTCTCGGCCACCAACGAAGCCAAGTCGAGCTTCGCCGACGACCGCGTCTTCATCGAGAAGTACGTCGAGGAGCCGCGCCATATCGAGATCCAGGTGCTGGCCGATGGCCATGGCAACTGCGTCTATCTCGGCGAGCGTGAATGCTCGATCCAGCGCCGGCACCAGAAGGTGATCGAGGAGGCGCCCAGTCCCTTCCTCGACGCCAAGACGCGCAAGGCGATGGGCGAGCAGGCCGTGGCTCTGGCCAAGGCGGTGCAATACAAGTCGGCCGGCACGGTCGAATTCATCGTCGACAAGGATCGCAATTTCTACTTCCTGGAGATGAACACGCGCCTGCAGGTCGAGCATCCGGTGACCGAACTGGTGACCGGCCTCGACCTGGTGGAGCTGATGATCCGCGTGGCGGCCGGCGAGAAGCTGCCCTTCACGCAGGACGACGTCGAGTTGAAGGGCTGGGCGATCGAGGCGCGCGTTTACGCCGAGGATCCGTTCCGCAACTTCCTGCCCTCGACCGGGCGCGTCGTGAAGTACCTGCCGCCCGATGTTTCGTCCGGCGACGTGCGCGTCGATACCGGCGTGTACGAGGGCGGCGAGATCAGCATGTTCTACGATCCGATGATCGCCAAGCTGTGCGCCTACGGCCCGGATCGTGCGGCGGCGACCGACCGCATGCTGCGCGCGCTCGACGAGTTCTACATCCGTGGCCTGAACCACAACATCAGCTTCCTGGCGGCGCTGATGGCCCATCCGCGCTTTGCGTCGGGCAAGCTCACCACCAACTTCATCGCCGAGGAATTCAAAGGCGGCTTCTCGGCCAAGGACCTGCCGCCCAAGGATCCTGCGGTTCTGGCGGCGATCGCGGCCACCATCGACCAGATCACGACTCTGCGGGCCGCGCAGCAGAACGGCCGGGTGGCCGGCGAGACACCGCCGCTGGAGGAGGACGTCGTCGTCGTGCTCAACAAGGAGCATCATCGCGTCCATGTCGCTGGCGGCGGCAGCCTGTTCACGGTCCGCGCCGGCGAGCGCACGCTGGAGGTCGAAACCACCTGGAGCCCCGGTGAGCCGCTGTTCCGCGGCCGCATCGATGGCGAGCACGTGGTGGTGGCCCAGGTCGACACCAAGGGCGCCGGTCTGTCGCTGTTCCACGCAGGCGGCCAGGCCGATGCGCTGGTGCTGACGGTGCGTCGCGCCGAGCTGCTAAAGCTGATGCCCGAGAAGGCGCCGCCCGATACGTCGAAGTTCCTGCTGTCGCCGATGCCGGGCCTGCTGGTGTCGCTCGAGGTCCAGGAAGGCCAGGACATCAAGGCCGGCGAGGCGTTGGCCAAGGTCGAGGCCATGAAGATGGAGAACGTGCTGCGGGCAACGCGGGATGGCGTCGTGCTGAAGCTGCACGCCCAGCCCGGTGACAGCCTGCGGGTCGACCAGAAGATCCTGGAGTTCGCCTGACACCGGCGACGCATGATGCGACATGGCCACGCTCGACCTGATCGTCCTGTTGAGCGGGGCCATTGTCGCGGCCTTCGTGTCGGGCCTGTCGGGCTTCGCCTTCGCGCTGGTCTCACTGTCGTTCTGGATCTGGCGCTTCCCGCTCGCTGAACTGTCGGCGCTGGTCGTCTTCGGGTCGCTGGTGTCGCAGGCCACGGCGATGCCGACGGTGCTGCGGCACCTGGATGTGAAGCTGCTGGCGCCGTTCGTCGCCGGTGCCATCTTCGGCCTGCCGGTGGGCACCGTGCTGATCGCGCATGTCGATCTTGGCCTGTTCCGGCTCGGTGTCGGCTTGCTGCTCATGGCCTTCGCGTTCTTCCAGCTTCTGGTCGGCCCGCGCTTGCGGCCCGTTCAAGGCGGCGGTCTTGCTATCGAGGCTGCCATCGGCTGGATCAGCGGCGTCCTGGGCGGCCTGGTCGGCCTGAGCGGCGTGGCGCCGGCCATCTGGGCCGTCATGCGCGGCTGGGGCAAGGACCGCCAACGCGGCCTGTTCCTGGCCTTCAACAGCTTCTGCCACGTGATCGCTCTGGGCGGGCTTGCCATTGCCGGCTACATCAGCGGGACGACATTGCAGCGCTTCGCGCTGCTGTTACCCTGCCTGATCGGTGGCGCCTGGCTTGGCTCACAAGCGTACGGTCGTGTCTCGCCCGAGCAGTTTCGCCGCATCGTGCTGATGCTGCTGGCGGCCTCGGGAATCGTGCTGACGGCGCAGAACGGCTGGCGCGCACTGTCAGGCTAGGAGGACGACGATGACAGACAGCGACATCGTTGCCGTCCGCCTGCGTATCCGCG
>DATEIF010000735.1:0-2866 GCA_035279205.1 Vineibacter sp. | reverse complement strand
CGGGTTGAGGGCCTCGACCACGATGCCTTCGCGCAGCGCCCGTCGGGCGCCCGTCACCATCGTCTCGAGCGGCGGCGCGACGCGGGCCTCGCGGATCGTCTTGATCCCGAGCCAGACCAGATAGATCGCGCCGGCGATCTTCAGCACCGTGAAGGCCTCGGCGCTGGCCATGATCAGCGCCGACACGCCAGCCGCGCCGGCGCCGACATGCACCAATCCGCCAAGGCCGGTGCCGAGGCTGGATGCCAGGCCTTCATTGCGCCCGCCGGCCAGCGTGCGCGCCGCGACATAGAAGATCGCCGGCCCGGGCGTGATCGCGATGATCAATGCCGCGCCCAGAAACAGAAACCAGCCGCCGAGGTCGAGCACGCCACCCTCCGATTGCCGACTGCCAAACGCGACAGTCCTGCCCTACTCTATCTTGATTCCCGCCTCGCGCACGATGCGTGTCCACTTGTCGATATCCTCGGCGACAAAGCGCACGAAGGCATCGCGCGGGCTTTCCAGCGGATCGGCGCCGTGCGTGGCGAAGTGACGGCGCACCTCGGGATCACGCGTCGCGCCGGTGATGGCGTCGTGCAGCCTGGCCACGATGGCAGACGCGGTACCGGCCGGGGCGAAGACGCCGTACCAGATGCTGGCGTCGTAGCCGGGCAGCGCCGCCTCGTTGAGGGTCGGGATTTCGGGCGCGATGGTCGAGCGGGTCGTGCTGGTGACGGCGAGCGCCCGCAACTTGCCGGCACGGGCCTGCGGCAGCGCGGTCGGCAAGCCGCCGAAGTAGAAATCGACCTGTCCGGCAATCAGATCGGCAAATGCCGGGCCGGCACCCTTGTAGGGTACATGCACGAAATCCAGCTTCGCCATGGCACGAAACAGCTCCAGGGCCAGATGCGGCGAGCTGCCGGAGCCCGCCGATGCGCCGTTCAGCTTGCCCGGCCGCGACTTTGTCAGGGCGATCAACTCTGCGGGCGACGTCACCGGCAGATCGGGCTTCACGACCAGCAGCATCGGGCCACTGCCGACGATGGAAACCGGCGCGAAGTCGCTGCGGGCATCATAGGGCAGCTGGCGGCCGAGGCCGGGGCTGATCGAAATCGCGCCGCTGGAGGCAAAGAGCAGCGTATAGCCATCCGGCACCGCCTTCGCGACCAGTGCCGCAGCGATCTCGCTGTTGGAGCCGGGCCGATTCTCGACGATGACCGTCTGCTTCAGCGTCTCCGACAGCTTCGGCGCGATGATGCGGGCCAGCAGATCGTTGGGTCCGCCGGGCGGATAACCGACGACCAGACGGATGGGACGATCGGGGTAGCCGGCCTCGCTCTGGCCTGACGCGACAAGCGGCCACAACGTCGATGAAGCCAGGATGGACATCGCCACGAAGCGTCGACTGCGGGAGCAAGGCATGCGCTCCTCCTGCGGAAAAACCACCGGGTAGGCCATCAGGCCCGCGTTTGCGCGACCGGACGCTGCCAGGAGATGGTGGCGGTGAGCAAGGCCATACTGCCGACCGGCTGCAGGGTCTCGCCAACACAGCACCTGGAAACAATTCGGCGATGTGTTCCACACCGCGGTGCGTCGTAACCTTACTACGGTCATGGCCGAAGTAACCTTTCCCGCCACCTTCCGTATGATCCGGCCATGAACGAGTTGTCATGGCATTACGCCGGCTGGCGCGTGGTGGCCGCCTGCTTTTTTGCGGCCGTGTGCGCCTGGGGCTTCGGCTTCTATGGTCACGGGGTCTTTCTGACCGAACTGCAGAAGCAGCACGGCTGGTCATCCGGGCTGATCTCGTCGGCGACGACGGTCTACTACCTGGCCAGCGCCGTGCTGGTGGCTTTCGTGGGCGACGCGGTGGCCCGGCTCGGCCCGAAGCGGTTCATGCTGCTGGGCCTGCTGCTGTTGGGCATCTCGTCGGCGATGATTCCCTTCATCGACGCCCCGTGGCAGCTCTATGCCGCGTATCTGCTGATGGCACTGGGATGGGCGGCCACCAGTGTCGCGGCCATCGTCACCATCCTGGGCCTGTGGTTCCAGACGCGCCGCGGCATGGCAATCAGCCTCGCCCTCAACGGCGCCAGCGCGGGCAGCATCATCGTGACCCCCGCCATGGTGGCATTGACCGCGGTGCTCGGCTTCTCGTGGGCTGTGCCGCTGACCGTGCTGAGCATGGCCGTTATCTTGATCCCCATGGTTCTGGCGTGGGTCGACTGGCCGCCGCGAACCGCACCACCGCCGGCGGCGGCCTCGTCCACCGCTGCGGCATCGCCGGCGATCACCTGGACCCGGTCACGCGCCATGCGAAGCCTGACCTTCTGGAGCGTGTCACTGCCCTTCGCGCTGGGTATTGCCGCCCAGGTGGGCTTCATCGTGCATCAGCTCGCGCTGCTCGAGCCGTCGATCGGCAGCGTGGAGGCCAGTATCGCGGTCGCCCTGACCGGCACCTTCGCCATCGGCGCCCGTCTGCTTCTGAGCCTGTTCATCGACCGGCTCGATCAGCGCAAGGTGACGGCGCTGCTTCTCCTCAACCAGGCCGTGGCCTTGTTCGCCATAACGCGGACCACCGATCCGCTGGTGCTCTACATCGCCTGCGGCGCCTTCGGTATCACGGTGGGCAACCTCATCACCCTGCCGGCGCTGATCATCCAACGCGAATTCCCCGCCGCCTCCTTTGCCACGATCGCCAATCTGTCGACCGCGGTCGGCGGTTTCACCTACGCCTTCGCGCCCGGCCTGCTGGGAATCCTGCGCGACGCCACCGGCGGCTACACAGTCCCACTCTATGTCTGCATCGCCACCGAACTGCTGGCCGCGGCGATCATCCTGCCGCGGCCACGGCCGGCTCAGGCGTAGAGGTGAGTCTCGACTG
>DATEIF010000734.1:0-5073 GCA_035279205.1 Vineibacter sp. | reverse complement strand
GTGCTGGTCGAGCGGGCCGGTTGCTTGGGCGGCGCCTCGACGCTGCGCAATGTGCTCACCTATTGCGGCCTCTACACGCTCGGCGAGACGCCGCGGCAGGCGGTCGCCGGCATCGCCGAGGAGGTGCTGCAAGGCCTGCGCCGGCTCGGCGCGGTCACGGGGCCGCAGCGCCACCGCGGCGTGTTCGTCGTGTTCGACCCCGAAGGCGTGAAACGCGTGCTCGACGACCTCTGCCTGCAAGCAGGCGTGGACGTGCTGCTGCATGCTTTCATCACCGGCGCCACGCGCAGCGACGGGCGCATCGTCGATCTGTCCTACCATGGCCATGCAGGGCCGCAGGTCGTCCGCGCGAAGGCCTTCGTCGATGCGAGCGGCGATGGCGACCTTGCCTGGCTGGCGGGAGCCTCGACCCGGTACGGCAACGACGGCGCGGTCAATCTCGGCACGCTGGCCACGCGCTTCGGCGGCATCCCGAAGGACGTCGTCATCACCGCCGACCAGCTCGGCGCCGCCGTGCAGGAAGCGCGCCGCCGTGGCAAAGGCCCGTTCAGCAAGGACAGGAGCGTCGTCGTACGGCTTCCGCTCTCGGGCGACCTCGTCTGCAACCTCGCCTCGGAGGATTACGATCCGCGCGACACCCGCGGCATGAGCGCCGCCGAGCGCCGGGGTCGCGAGCAGGCCTGGGCCTATCTCGACGTGATCCGGGGCTTTCCCGGATGCGAGAAGGCCTATCTCGCCGCGACCGGCCCCGATTTCGGCACCCGTGAATCGCGCCACATCGACGGCCGCTACCAGCTGACGTGGCAGGACGTTGTGGCGGGCAAGACGATGCACGACAGCATCGCCCTCGGCGCCTGGGGCGTCGAATGGCACGACCGCCGGACATTCGAGAGCACCTTCGTCTACCCGCCGGACATGGGCGTCTACGAGATCCCGCTCGGCTGCCTGACGAGCGTCGACACGACCAACCTGTTCTCGGCCGGCCGCACCGCCGACGGCGACCAGAAGGCCGGGGCCAGTCTGCGCGTCATGGGCACGGCGTTCGCCACCGGCCAAGCTGCTGGCGTGGCGGCCGCGCAGTTCGCACGCGACTCATGCACTGACGTCGATGGCGTCCGGACGGTTCTGCGCACGCAGGGAGCCTTGATAGACCGGAGGCAACTGCCCTGACGCAAGGGTCCGCTTGCAGATATGCAAGAACGCAGTGACATCCATCGTCCAGTTTGTGTTACATGACGGTTCAAGAACAGCCGACTACGAGTTGTTCTAGATGAATTTTCCATCACGTATTCTTTTTATGGGACACCCATTGCTCCTCTCGGATCGAGATTCGTAGTTCTGAACAGCGCACGCCCGGCAAGGCCGGCCATCGAGAACAAGCGCTTTTCCCTGCACCGAGGCACCGGCCGCCACCGCCGACCGGCAAAAATTTCAAAGAAGTCCATGACCGTCGGCCGATGCCGCGGCGGGAACGTCATCCCTGCCGTGCGGCCGCCACCGACCGATCCAGCACATTGAATCTTATTTTCGTAGAATCACCATGAGCACCACCACCGCCATCGCCAGCACCGACATCACCGGAACCACCGCGCCCCTTCTCCTGCAGGAATCGATCGCTTCCGAAGCGACCACGACCAGCTCGCCCGCCGCCAGCTTGGCAGCGCCGGCGACCGACCTCGGCGCCATGCTGAGCGCCGCCATTGCCGGCGGCTATGTCGCGCATGCGTCCGGCGGCACCTTCACGGTGACCGCGCCCATCGTCATCCATATCGACAGCACCATCCAGGGACCGATGGGCATCGATCTCGGCGGCGCCACCATCGTCTCGCAGATCACCAACGGTGCCCCCGTGATCGAGTTCGTCGTCGGGCCGGGTGTCGACCTGCGTTACTTGACGCTGTCCAATTTCACCATCCAGGGCAACGGCCAGGAGGGTGACGGCATCAAGATCGTGGCCGATGGCAACGATCGCTGGGTCTATAGCTGGAACATCGACCACGTCACCGTCGACCATGTCGGCGGCTACGGCCTCGACGTGCAGGGCAGCGTCTTCGAGGGTCTGGTCTCCGACTCCTCGATGAACGGCAACGGCGCCGGCGGCGCCTACTTCTCGCACAGCGCCAACGGCGGCATCGTGAGTGCAGTGCATTGGTTCGGCGGCGGCTTCGAAGGCAACGACGGCGCAGGCCTCACGCTCGACAACGGCGCCCGCGACATGAGCGTCGATCACGTCACCTTCGCCGACAACCACGGCGTCGGCATCAGCGCCAGCTCGGGCATCACCTCGGTGACCGACAGCACCTTCGACGACAACCAGGGTGCAGGCGTCTGGTTCCAGAATTACGGCAACTTCAACAACGACACTTTCAGGACCTCGGGATCTCAGACGACCGGGATCGACGGCTATCTCGGCAGCGCGACGCTGATCGGCAACAGCAGCGCCTATACCGGGACGGGAACCGATCCCACCGTGCTGGCCAACCTGCAGGGCAACGGCCAGATATTCGCCTCGGGTAACAGCAGCGCCCTGGTCACGGGAGCGAACGTCGCCATAAGCGAACCCGGCGACGGCAGTCTAGCCCATGTCGTGACGAGCGATCAGGGCGTCGCCCTGCCGACCCTGACGCCGGTCACGGCGGCCACCACCGCGTCCGTGGCCAGCAGCGGCGGCACCGGTGCGCTGGAAGCCGCGTTGACGGCCGCCATGGCCGGCGGCTACGTCGCCCATCTCACCGACGCGACCTATACCGTCACGGCGCCGATCGTGATCAACGTCACCGACCCGAGCCAGGCCGCGTTCGGCATCGATCTCGGCGGGGCCAAGATCGTGTCGCAGATCGACAACGGCGGGCCCGTGATCGAGATCGTGGTCGGCCCGGGCGTGAACCTGAGCTCGCTCACCCTGTCGAACTTCTCGATCAACGGCTCGGACGGCGACGGCATCAAGATCGTTGCCGACGGCACCGACCGCGGCATCGGCACCCTCAACATCGACAATGTGAGCGTCGAGCACGTGGACGGCATCGGGCTCGACGTCATCGGCAATGTTTCGCACGGCCTGGTGGCCAATTCGTGGATGAACGGCAACCACCAGGGCGGCGCCCGCTTTGCCAACGGCCCGAACGGCGGCGTGGCGAGCGGACTCGAATGGGACGGCGGCGGCTTCCGCCTGAATGGCGTCGCCGGCCTGATCCTCGACAACGGCACGCACGACATGACCGTGAAGGGTGCCTATTTCGTCGAAAATCATGGGCCTGGCATCGATGCAACGTCCGGCATCACCCTGGTGCAGGAAAGCGGCTTCGAGAACAATGCGGGCACCGGCGCGATCGTCCAGGGCTCCGCCAATTTCACAGATGTCAGCTTCTCGACATGGGGCACGCAGACGACCGCTGTCGGTGGCTATCTCGACCATGGGAAAGTCACCCTGACCGGTGTTGGCAACGAGTATTACGGCTGGGGCGCCGACCCGACCGTGCTGGCGAACATCCAGGGCAGCGGCACGGTCGCCGTATCCGGCACCGGTACGATCGTCGCCGGGGCGAACGTGACGGTGACGGGCGGAGACCCGGTGATCGACGGGACCTCCCCGTCCAATCCTGTCACCACGCCCGTCGTAGCGGAGGGACTGGCCAACGATACGGGCGTTTCGGCGACCGACCAGATCACTTCCGACGCGACGCTCGTGGGGGCGGCCGACGCGGGCGCGGCCGTGCACTTCACGGTCGACGGCGAGGCGATCGCCGCCACCGCGACCGCCGATACGCACGGCGCATGGTCGTACACGCCGATCGGTCTCGCCGATGGCGTACATACGATTGTCGCCAGCGAGACCAATTCCGCCGGCACCGGATCGGCCTCCCTCACCTTCACGCTCGACACGACGGCGCCTATCGTGACGGCCGCGCTTGCCCACGACACGGACAGCCCGACTTTGACCGGCACGGGCGACGCCAACGCGACGGTGCATTTCACGATCGACGGCACCGATCTTGCCGCGACCGCGACGGCCGACGCATCGGGGGCGTGGTCCTTCACGCCGACCGGCCTCGCAAGCGGCGCGCATACCGTGATCGCGAGCGAGACCGACGCCGCCGGCAACACCGGCAGCGCCTCCCTCGACTTCACGCTGCAGCAACATCCCGCCGTGCCCGAGATCACCGACATGGTCGTCGACGGCGGCACCGTGACGCTCGGCGCGAACACCGCCGAGCCGGGCGACCTGGTCGAGCTTTACGACGGTTACACTTGGCTCGGCTGGGCCAGGGCCGATGCCGCCGGCCACTGGAGCTACAGCGCGTCGGTGGATCCAGCGGCGACCCACTCCTTCGGCATCAACGAGTTCACCTCGGCCGGCCAGGTCCTGCATGGCGCCGGCAAGGCGATCCTGGGGGGCAGCGCCGCCGCGACGCTCACTGGCACGGCCGGCGACGACATCATCGACGCCAACGGCGGCAACGACACGGTGATCGGCGGCGCCGGCGCCGACACGCTGACCGCCGGCGCGGGCAAGGCGACCTTCGCCTACAACGCGATTTCGGACTCGACGCCCGACGCTGCCGACACGATCACCGACTTCAAGCACGGGATCGACAAGATCGACTTCACCGCCATCGCCGGGATCAACGCCACGGGCGGCGTTCCGCAGTTCCAGGGCAATATCACCGGCAGCGGGAACCTGACGCTCGAGGCGCACAGCGTCGCCTTCCTCGAGGCAGGCGGCAACACGCAGGTCCTCGTCAACACGACGAATGCGGCCGAGACCGTGACGACATCGGACACACACACCGCCGACATGGAGATCACGCTGGTCGGCGTGCATCTCGGCCTCACCTCGACCGACTTCCATCACAGCTGACGACCGTGGCCGACACTCCCGAGCTCAAACCTCTGCTGCGCGCCAGCGGACGCGGCTTCGTTACCGCCGGCGCCTTCAGCCTCGCGATCAACCTCCTCTACCTCGCGGGCCCGCTCTACATGCTGCAGGTCTATGACCGCGTGGTCTCGAGCGGCAGCGAGGTGACGCTGTTCATGCTGAGCCTCGCCCTGCTGCTCGCTTACGCGGCGCTGGCG
>DATEIF010000733.1:0-2091 GCA_035279205.1 Vineibacter sp. | reverse complement strand
GTGGCCCGCCGCCGCTATTATCGCGGGCCGCAAAATCGTCAATGTGGACCGTTTGCCGCGTTCAGGGCGCGGCGCGCCGGCGCAGCTCGTAGTACTGGCCGATCAGCGCGTTCTTGTAGACCGGCCGCACCTCGTAGTTGTCGTGCAGCATGGCGTAGATCACTGGCGCGCGGTCGGCGGCGGCCAAGCCGCCGAGATGCTGCGCCAACTGCGGCTCGGTCCAGTCCCAGAAATCCGACACCGCGACGCGGTAGCCGAGCCGGAGGGCCAGGTCGACCTGCCGCTCGAGCGCCGCCGCGTGCTCCGCCGCCGTCCACTGTACATGCCGGATGGCGCCGGCATCGACGGCGATCCACTTGAAACGCGGCCGGTCGGACGGCGCGGGATCGGGCGGCGCCACGAAGTCCCAGTCCCAGGTGTGGCTCCACAAGGCGTACTGCCAGGTCGCGATCGGCTCGAAGCCCCAATAGAGGAACACCGTGCGGTCCGGCGGAAAGATCCGCTCGAGATCGGTTAGGGCAGTCACAGAAGCCGCATCGATGCCGCGCCATCGCGACAGGGACGCGACGTTCCAGACCAGCGGCGCGAGCGAGAGGACCGCGACCACGCCCATTGCCCACAACCGCCGCGGCCCCTGCGTCCGCTTTGCCGCCACGACGGCGACGATCAGGGCCCACATCACCGTCAGCCAGGGCATGACGTTGACCTGCATCTGCGGGTCCTGCGGCTGGGAATAGAAATTCATTGCCTGGCCCGCCGCGAGCGTGCCCAGGAAGACCGCCGCTATGGCGCGCAAGCGCCGGTCCTTGCGCTGCGGCCACAGGAGCACGATGCCGACGACGAAGATCGCGAGTTGGAGGAACGTCGAAAGCGAAAGGGCAAGCACGCCGCGCGCGGCCGATTCCGGGTCGAAATAGCTGCCGGTGATCAGGAAGTAGTTGCCGACGCCCGACAGCATCAGCCACGCCTTGGACCAGACAACGCCGCCCCAGCCGGTGCCGACACCCTTGCCGGTCCACAGGATGTCGAACAGGCCAAGCGCCCCGTTATGGCCCTCCCAGATCTGCTGCACGATCCCGGTGACGGCCACGATGGAGACCAGCAGCGTGGCGATCAGACCGATCCGGCGACGGATCGGAACGTCGGCGATCGCGAGCGCCAGCAGCAGGCCCGACAAGGTCGGGAAGATCAGCCGCCATTCGATCAGCCACGCCAGGGTGAAGACAGTGGCGACCAGCGCCACGCGCAGATGGGTCGGCCGGTCGAACCACAGACCGGCCAGCAGCATCGATCCCATCAGCACCGTGTAGGCCGGCATGATGTCCTCGCTGATCACCGAGAGCAGGAGGACGAAGCCTGTGCCCAGATGGAACAGCGTCGCCAGGACGGCCACGACGATATTGCCCGTCAGGCGGTAAAAGAAGGCATAGACGAAAACGATGCAGAGGCTGGCCCACAAGGCGTTGAGATAGGCGAGCTGCTTCCACGCCACGCCGCGCAGAATGCCGATCGCATCGAGCAGCTTGCAGAGCGCGCCATAGAGCGGGAAATAGAGATAGTTCGCGTAGTCGAGCCGCGCGTGGGCGAAATCGTGGATCCACGGCTCGGCCTCGATGCTCTTGTACATGCCGTTGGCGGTCAGGATGTGCACGTTCTGCAGCCAGCCGATCAGGCCGGTCAGGAACAGAAGCGTAAGCAGGAAGGCGAGCGTGAGCTGCCAGGCCAGAGGCGGCGCGCGCATCATCCATCCTTGACCGCGGCGACGACATACTGCGCACCGAACGGCAACCAAGCGAGCGCGCGATCGATGCCGCGCAGAGCGCCGATGCCGGGCGGCATGAACATCAGATAATCGGTGTCGAGAGCGTAGGGCGCGCTTTGCCCGAGACCGCGCCGCACTTCGCGCGCGTCGAGGAGGATGGCGTTCTCGTCGATCGGCGTCCGGGCAACCACGTAGCGCACCAGCGGGTTGCGCGGATTGTGCTCGAAAACATAGAGCCGCCCGCCCGGCTTCAGGACCCGGGTGAGCTCGCCGTAGACCTCCGGCCGCTCGGCCGCGGGGACGTGATGCAACACGGCGCTGACGGTGAC
>DATEIF010000732.1:0-12326 GCA_035279205.1 Vineibacter sp. | reverse complement strand
CGTCACGAGCGAGCCAAGCACGCCGGCCGCCAGCGGCGAGAGATCACCGGGATTCCGATACGCCCCGAGGAAGCCCACGAACTGCACCACCATGATCAGCGGCCCCGGCGTCGTCTCCGCCATTCCGAGGCCGTCGAGCATCTCGCCCGGTCCGAGCCAGCCGTAGTTTTCGACCGCCTGCTGGGCGACATAGGCGAGCACGGCATAGGCGCCGCCGAAGGTGACCACCGCCATCTCGCTGAAGAAGACCGCGATCTTGCTGAACACGTTGCCGCCGCCGAGGAGCACCAGCAGCAGCGCCACCGGCACCAGCCAGAGCAGCAGGAAGGCAGTGGTGACGCGCAGGGACCACCCGAGCGAGGGGCGTGCATGTGCCGGTGTCCCCTCGCCCAGCACGGAGTCGGCGTCCATGACCTGCTTGTCGCCAACCTTGCCGTGGCCGCCGCCTGCCAGGAACGCGGGCAGGCCGGCGCGACCACCGACAAACCCGATAACGCCGGCGGCGAGGATGATGATCGGAAACGGCACGTCGTAGAAGAAGATGGCGATGAAAGCGGCGGCCGCGACGGCCACCATCACGTTGTTCTTGAGCGCGCGCCTGCCGATGCGAATCACCGCCTCAAGCACGATGGCGAGCACGGCGGCCTTCAGCCCGAAGAAGAGCGCCTGCACAACACCGACGTTGCCGACGCCGGAATAGATCCAGCTCAGCACCATGATGGCGACCAGCCCCGGCAGCACGAAGAGCGTGCCGGCGACCAGGCCGCCCCTGGTCTTGTGCATTAGCCAGCCGATGTAGATCGCCAGCTGCTGCGCCTCCGGGCCCGGCAGCAAGGTGCAGTAGTTCAAGGCCTGTAGGAACCGCGTCTCGCCGATCCACCGCTTCTCCTCGACGATGATGCGGTGCATGACGGCGATCTGGCCCGCCGGACCGCCGAAGCTCAGCGCCGCGACCCGGGCCCAGACCTTCATCGCCTCTGCGAACGTGGGATACGCCGGTGCAGTTTCGGGTGCCGCACCGGACACGGATGTCGTTGCCGTGGTCGCGGTCATTTCTTCTTCCCTTTCTTCGTGGCGGCGGTGAAGGCGTCATACAGGCCGTCGAGCAAGTCGGCGCCGCGCGCCAGGCGCGCCTCGTCATTGAGCGGGCCGCTCGCCAGTGCACCCATCAAGGTCGCGACGCCGGCGGTCTCGGGCCGTTCGTAGCGGTCGTCCTTCAGGTCGATGTCGTGCACCACCTCGCCGATGGCGACCAGCGCCGGATCGTCGAGCGACGCGCGGCGCAGTAGCGTCTCGAAGGTGCAGCGATCGCCCTCGTGCGTGAACTCGGCTTCGAACATGTCGAAGCGCAGTTCGTCGGGCTCGGGCTTGTAGCCGCGGCTGTCGACAAACTTGAAGCGCGCCTGCGGATCGATGAAGCGCTTGATCAGCCAGGCGCTGGCGATGCGGTCCACCGCCACGTTGCGCCGCGTCACCCAGGTGCGGTTGAGCCATAGCTTGAGTGCTGCGTCGGTGCTCATGGCCGGAGCCTCCCGTTCGGCGCCGCCCGCCAGGCGACGCTGCAGTTCCTCGATGAGGCCGCCTGCGGCGACCCGGCCGGTCGTGCCGAAGAAGTCGATGGCGGCAACTTTCTCGGCACGCTTCGCCAGCCGCTCGACCCGCGTGGCCGCCTCGTCGGCCGAGAGGTCGCGCCAGCTTTCGCTGAGCTGGCGCGCCTCGGCCACGATCTCGTCCCAGTCGGCCGTGCGCGCGGCGTCGAACAGCGCGATCACCTGCTGATCGCTCAGGCCATCGACGAAGCGCGCCTCGACGATCGTGGCCTCGCCGCCGCCGGCAACGATCTCCTGCGCCAACCACTGGAAATCCTCCAGCGAGTCATCGTGCGCCGGCAGCGCATAGACCGAGTTCTTGACCGCGACCGCACCCAGGCTCTGGAGCCGGCGCCAGATCTTGACGCGGAAGTAGGCCGGCTGCGGCGGCAATTGGTGCAGCAGCAGAAGCCAGGAACGGGCATCGGGCGTCTCGGTCACAAGTTCGTGTATAACACATGTTCTGTATAAAGCAACACTTGTATCATTCACAAGGTCGGCATATCTTCCGATCCGTTCCAGGGGAGGAAGAAAGAGATCGATGACCCGCCACGCCCGCGCTCTGTCATTCAAGCCGTCGCGTCTGCGCGGCCTGTCGCTACGGCTGATCGCCAGTCACTACGAGAACAACTATGGCGGCGCGGTGCGGCGGCTGAACGCCATCCGCGCGCAACTCGGCGCGCTTGATGTCAGTGCCACGCCCGGCTTCGTCCTCAACGGGCTGAAGCGCGAAGAGCTCATTGCCGCCAACTCGGTCGATCTGCACGAGCTTTACTTCGATGGACTGGGCGGCGACGGAACGGTTCCGACCGAGATGGACGCGGCGCTGGCGCGGGACTTCGGCTCGACCGACGCCTGGCGCCGCGAATTCGTCGCCATGGGCAAGGCGTTGGCCGGCGGCTCCGGCTGGGTGTTGCTGAGCCTGTCGCTGTCCGATGGCACGCTGCGCAATATCTGGGCCGCGGATCACACGCACAGCATGGCGCTGGGCGTGCCGATCCTGGCGCTCGACATGTATGAGCATGCCTATCACCTCGATTTCGGCGCCAATGCCGGCGCCTATGTCGAGGCGTTCATGACCAACATCGCCTGGGATCGCATCGCGCGGCGCGACGCAGCCGCCACCGCCCTGCTCGCCGGCATGACCAGCCCGACACCCGACGAGATCGACGGCGTGCCGGTGGTTGATGTCGAGAGGGCGCGCGCGCTAATCACCGATCCCGCCGTGGCCGTCATCGACGCGCGCATGAATGACGACTACGCCTTCCAGCACACGATCCTGCCCGGCGCGCGTCATTTCGCACCCGAGAAGCTCGACGCGCTGACCACGGCGGTACCGGCTGGCAGCAAGGCGCTGGTCTATTGCGCCTATGGCTTCGAGATCGGCCGCGCCGCGGCCCAGCGCCTGCGGCAGCAGGGAGTCGATGCCGTCGTCGTGCGCGGCGGTATCGGCGCCTGGCGCGCCGACGGCCTGCCGACCGAACCGGCATCATAAGAAGGGAGACGCATCATGAAGTGGGTGACTCGCGAACGGCCCAAGATCGATCGGCTCGCCTGCCCCTGGCTGATCACGCGCTTCATCGACAGGGAGGCCGAATTCCTCTACGTGCCGCCGGCCGAGGTGGCGCGTACGGCGAAAACATCCGGTGCCATCCCGTACGACATCCCGGGCGTGAAGTTCAGCCACGTCGGCGAGCAGTGCAGCTTCGATGCCTTCCTCGCCGAGTACAAGCTCGAGCAACCGGCGTTGCGCCATCTTGCCACCATCGTGCGCGGCGCCGACACCTCGCGGCTGGACCTGACGCCGCAATCATCCGGCCTGTTCGCCATTTCGCTCGGCCTGTCGTCGGTGTTCGCCGATGATCACGCCATGCTGCGCTGGGCGATGACCATGTACGACGCGCTCTATGCCTGGTGCCGCGACCACCAGGACGAGACGCACGCCTGGCCGCCGAAGATGTAGACGCGTCGCGCCATGACGTCGCCGGCTGGAGAAATCGTGATGGCTGGTTCACCTCTACGCCACGTGGGATATGTCGATCTGCCCGAGCACCGGGCCAAGGGCGGCTTCGACCATGCCGCGGTCCATGGCGCCAGCGGCCACGTCTATGTCGCGCACACCGCGAATGATGCGGTCGACGTTTTCGATCCCGCGACCCGGCGACACCTCTTCTCGATTCCTGATGCGTCCGGCGTGGCCGGGGTCCTGGTGAGCGACGAGGCCCAGCGCATCATCATCTCGAACCGCGCGGCCGACACGATCAGCGTGTTCGCACCCGGGCGGGATCCATCGGTCCGATCGATCAAAGTCGGCATGCGCCCCAACGGCCTTGCCTACGATCCTCGCCGGCAGATGGTGCTGGCGGCCAACGTCGGCGATCCGAATGTGCCGGGCTCGCACACGGTGTCGATCGTCGATCTGGCCCCCGACGGGAAATGTATCGAGACCGCCGTTCCCGGCCGCACGCGCTGGGCGATCTTCGATCCCGGACCGGAGCTCTTCTACGTAAACATTGCCGACCCTGCCGAGATCGTCATCGTCGATCCGCGCCAGCCGCACAGGATCGCCGGCGCCTTCGCCATTCCCCATGCCGGCCCGCACGGCCTTGATCTCGACGGTTCGACGCACCGCCTCTTTTGCGCCTGCGACGCCGGAGTGCTGGTCACCCTGGATGCCCGATCGGGGCGCGTCCTCGACGAAAGACCGCTCAGCGGCGTGCCCGACGTCGTCTTCTTCAATCGCCAACGCCAGCAGCTCTACGTCGCCGTGGGCGACCCCGGCGTCATCGACGTCTTCACGACATCGACCATGGAGCGTTTGGCAACCGTCGTGACGGAGGCCGGGGCCCACACGACCGCCCTCTCTCCGGCCGGCGATCGGCTCTATGCCTTCCTGCCGCGCACGCATCGCGCGGCGATCTACGAGATCGCGGGTGACTAGCATGGTCGCGGCCACCACGAGCTTCACTTCAACCAGCGCGCCGCCCGCACCTGCGATCATGACGCCGGATGGCCTGCTGGTGCTGTCGCGGGCCGAAATCGCGCGGCTGCTGCCATTCAACGGCTATGTGGACGCCGTCGAAGCGGCACTTCGTGCCGCCATCGACGGCCGCATCACAGCGCCACCGGCATCCGCCCTGCACGTGACCGAAGGCTCGTTCCACGCCAAGGCAGGCGCGCTGACCGACGACGGCGGTACCATCGTGGCCATCAAGCTCAACGGCAACTTCCCCGGCAACCCCGGCGCCCATCGGCTTCCGACGGTGCAGGGCGTCATCTATCTCGCCGATGGCGGCAACGGCCGCCCGCTGGCGCTGATGGACTCGATCGAGATCACCATCAACCGGACGGGCGCCGCCACGACGCTGGCGGCCCGTCACCTGGCGCGTGCTGACTCGCGCGTCGCCACGATCTGCGGCGCCGGCGTGCAGGGCCGCATCCAGGCGGTCGCCATCGCCGCCGCCGTCAAGCTCGAGCGCCTGCATGTATGGGATGCCAGACCGCAGGCTGCTGACGTACTGGCTGCCGGCCTGGCTCGCGACCTGCAGCTCGACGTCCGCGCGAGTCGCGATCTGGAGCCGGTGCGCGATAGCGATATCATCATCACCTGCACGTCAGCACGCCAGGCGTTCCTCATGCGCGACCTGGTGCGACCAGGCACATTCATCGTGGCGGTCGGCGCCGACAATGCCGATAAGAGTGAAATCGATCCCGCGCTATTCTCCGGCGCACGTGTGGTGGTCGATTCAGTCGAACAGTGCGCCGAGATCGGTGACCTGCACCACGCACTGGCAGCCGGCACCGTCACGCCTGACGATGTGCATGCGACGCTGGCCGAGATCGTGGCAGGCAGGAAGCCTGGCCGACGCGACGCGCGCGAGATCACCCTGTTCGACAGTACCGGCCTGGGACTGCAGGACGTCGCAGCCGCATATGCCGTCTACCAGCGCGCGCTCGCTCAGGGTGTCGGCACGCGTCTGGTTCTGAACTGAGGGAGATAGGCCACGGCCTGGCGCTGGGCGCGTATGGAACCGTGCCGGCAGTTTGAAAGTTCAAAAGGCAACAGGGGATCGACCCCTGAGGTTGCGGGTGACACGCCACATCGATTGGGATGGAGCTTCCCATGCCTCGTATGGTCAGCACCGCGGCAGCCGCCTTGATGGCAGGCTGCCTTCATGTGCTTCCGGTCCAGGCGGCTGATATCGACTGGTCGAAGGTCGCCGCGGCCTTCGGTCGACCGCTGCCGACCGCGGCCGCCGGCGTCTATCGCTTCGGCCTGCCGCGCAGTGATCTCAAGGTGGTGGTGGACGGCGTCAGCATCCGCCCCGCTCTCGCGCTGGGTGGATGGGTTGCGTTCATGCCGGCGGGCGATGGCGCCATGGTGATGGGCGACCTCGTGCTAGCCCAGAACGAGATCAACCCGGTAATGAAGCGTCTCATCGAGGGCGGCTTCGAGATCAGCGCCATCCACAACCATCTGCTGCGGGCCGAGCCGTCGCCCATGTATATGCATGTCAGCGGCCACGGCGATCCGGTCCGCCTCGCCGAAGCGCTGCGCGCGGGCCTGGCGCTCAGCGCCCTGCCCGCCGCCACGCCGCCGGCATCACCGCCACCGCCGCTCGACATCGACACGACCGCGATCGATCGGATCATGCAGGTCAAGGGCACGGCCAATGGCGGCGTCTATCAGTTCACCGTGCCCCGGACGGAGCGGATCCGCGAAGACGGCATGGACGTGCCGGTCGCCATGGGATCGGGACACGTCGTGAACTTCCAGCCGACCGGCGGCGGCAAGGCGGCGATCACTGGCGACTTCGTGCTGCTGGCGGACGAGGTGAATCCCGTGCTGCGCACGCTGCGGGCCAAGGGCATCGAGGTGACGGCCGTCCACAGCCACATGCTGCGTGATGATCCGCGCCTGTTCTTCATGCATTTCTGGGCCAACGACGACGCCGTCACGCTGGCCGGCAGTATCCGCGCTGCGCTCGACATGACGAAAGCCAAAGGCGGTTGAGGCGGGCAAGAGGACACCTCACCACGAGCGGTGGAGATCGCCATGTCGCTGCGATCTGCGCGGTTTGCAGCCCTGCTTGGAACGATGCTGGCAACATTGATGATGCCGATTGTATCAGCCGAACCCAACGCTTCCCTGGTGCTGGAACGCACGATCGCGCTGCCGGGAGTCTCCGGTCGGATCGACCATATGGCGGTCGATCTCGCGCGTCATCTTCTGTTCGTTGCCGAGCTTGGCAACAACACCGTCGACGTCGTCGATGTGAACAGCGGCCAGATACGCCATCGCATCACGGGTCTCAGCGAACCGCAGGGTGTTGCCTATGCCGGACAAGCCGACCTTCTCGCCGTTGCCAATGCCGGCGACGGGTCGGTCTGCCTCTTCCGCGGCGATGACTTTGCGCTCGCTGCCACCATTGCGCTGGGCGACGACGCCGACAACATCCGGATCGATCCCCGCACCGGCCGGCTCGTTGTCGGATATGGCCGCGGGGGCCTGGCGATCATCGATCCGGTACGCCGGACGGTGGTCGCCGATATCAAGCTGGCGGCGCACCCCGAGAGCCTCCAGATCGATCCGCAGACGCCGAGGGCCTTCGTGAACGTGCCCGACGCGCAGCAGATCGCTGTCGTCGACCTGCGGGCGCAACAGCAGGTCGCCAGCTGGAAAGTTCCGCAGGCGCGCGCGAACTTCCCGATGGCGCTCGACAGCGCCAATGCGCGGCTGGCGGTGGTGTTCCGCAAACCCGCCCGGCTGGTCCTGCTCGACACGGGCACCGGCGCCGTCGTAGCCAGTCGCCCGACCTGCGGCGATGCGGACGATGTCTTCTTCGACACTAAGCGCCACCGCCTCTACGTCAGTTGCGGTGACGGCGTCGTTGACGTGTTCGAGGATTCTCCCACCGGCTATCGCGCGCTCGACAGCACCAAGGCATCCAGCGGCGCACGGACATCGTTGTTCGTGCCCGACCTCGATCGGCTCTTCGTCGCCGCCCGCGCCGGCCTGCTGGGATCAGACGCATCGATCCTGGTCTTCCGGCCGATACCCTGAGTGGCGCATCAAGACGGAGACGTCACATGCAGCACATCACCGACCGATGGTCTCGCACGATCCGCCGGCTCGCGCTCACCATGGTGTTGGCGCCATGGATTACCGTCGCGCCACCGGCACTGGCGCAACAACCGGTCAGCGTGGCGCTGGCAACACCGGCCGGCCAGCTCGCGTGCACGCCGGCGCTGACCGGTGGCGGCAAGCCGGTGCGCTGGGAGGTCGTCGCCGCACCCGGCGCGCCCGCCGAACGCGCCGTTGCCGAGATCACACGCGATCGCACCGCCGAACGCTATCCGCTCTGCATTCACGAGGCCATTGCCGCCGCGAACGTGGACGTCACGCTCAGCTTCAAGCCGGTCGACGGCAAGGACGACCGGGCAGGCGGCATCGCGGTGCGGCTGCGCGATGCCGACACCTACTATGTCGCGCGCGCCAACGCGCTGGAGGACAATGTCCGCCTGTATCACGTACTGAAGGGCGTGCGGCGGCAGTTCGCGGGCAAGGACGGCGTCAAGGTCGCATCGGGCCAGTGGCACACGCTGCGCCTGCGCGTCGTCGGCGAGGCGTTCGAGGTGTTCTTCAACGGCCAGCCGCTGTTTACCGCCCGCGACACCCGCATTACCGCCGCCGGCAAGGTCGCGGTGTGGACCAAGGCCGACAGTCTGACCCAGTTCGGCGCCATGACGGTAACCGTCCTGCCGTGACGTGAGCACGTGTGCTGACTCATGCGCTCAAGCGGGCCAAGCAGCCGAGCGACCGCCGAACAGTCGATCCGCCTTGAGACGAGAACGCCGACGCGGCATCGTCTAAACTGCACGGCCAGAGCGATGGCCAGCAAAGCCATGCGCCCTGCCTCCGAGGATCTGCCGCATGAATATTACGGCCGTCGTCTACGCCCTCGCCGCAGCTGCCCTATTCGGCATGTCGACGCCGGTGGCGAAAATCCTCGTGGGCGTGGCTGATCCCTGGCTGCTGGCAGGCCTCTTTTATCTGGGCTCGGGTGTCGGCTTGAGTGCATTGCGTGTGGCCCTGGGACGCTGGCGACCGGCAGCGGAAGCACCGCTGGCGCGGCGCGACGTCCCGTGGCTTGCGGGTGCCATCCTGTTCGGTGGCGTGGTCGGGCCGATCCTGCTGCTGATCGGATTGACGCGGACCGACGCAACGGCAGCATCGCTGCTGCTGACCCTGGAAGGCGTGACCACGGCGCTGATCGCCTGGTTCGCCTTCCGCGAGAACTTCGATCATCGCATTGCGCTGGGCATGGCCCTGATCGTGGCCGGCGCCATGGTGCTGGCCTGGCAGGATGAGCCGAGCTTTGCCGGCATTGTGGGTCCGCTGCTGATCGTGGGTGCCTGCGTTGCCTGGGGCATCGACAACAACCTGACGCGCAAGGTTGCGCTGGCCGATCCGCTGCAGATCGCGATGATCAAGGGTCTCGTCGCGGGCCCCGTCAGTTTGGGACTGGCGTTTGCCGACGGCGCCGCGCTGCCGGCAACCCAGTCCATCATCGCCGCCCTGCTGGTGGGCTTTCTCGGATACGGCGTCAGCCTGGTGCTGTTCGTGGTCGCTCTGCGGCACCTGGGCACGGCAAGGACGGGCGCCTACTTCTCGACCGCGCCGTTCCTGGGCACCGCCGTCGCCATTGCGCTGCTGCATGAGCCGCTGTCACTGCAGCTCCTGGCCGCCGGCATGCTGATGGGCGCCGGTGTCTGGCTGCATCTCACCGAGCGTCACGTGCACGAGCATGAGCACGAGGCGATGACGCACAGCCACCGCCACGTGCACGACGAGCACCATCGCCACGCACACGACGCCGGCGATCCGCCCGGCGAACCGCATAGCCACCGCCATGTTCACATCCGGCTGCGCCACGCGCATCCGCACGTGCCGGACGCGCATCACCGCCATGTGCACTGATGGCTGCTGAATTGAGGTCACGCACCGGCACCAGCGCCGCCCGTCCACGTTGACCATACGATGAGCTTCGGACGTAACCTGGCCCTGCGCATGTTTGGCCGTCCGCGCGGTCTGCCTGGCCGGCTCGGCGGCATGATCATGGCGCGCACCATCAGGCTTTCTGTGTCCTCGCCGTTCGGGCCCCCGGCTGAGCGCCCGCGCTCCCGGGATTACCGCGCGGCCAGCAGGGCCTGGGCCAGCTCGGCGAAACCGGCGCCCGAGCGCTGGGTGGTGATCCAGCGCGGCAGATGCGCCATGCGGTCGGCGAAGTCGCGCACGTTGGCGACGCCGGTGGCGTTGGGGAAGTAGCCGAACATCGGCGCATCGTTGGGCGAGTCGCCGGAAAAGACGTAGCGCTCGCGCTCGCCGTTGAGGTCGACGCCGAACAGCTCGCGCATCATCAACGTCGTCGTGGTGAGCTTGTCGTAGGTGCCGAACCAGCCGTTGACATGGATCGAGCTGATCTTGGCCTGGGCGCCGTGCGCCTCGAAGATCGCCACGATGCGGTCGACCGCCTCACGCGGCAGTGCCGGCACGTCCTCGCAGAAATCGACGGCGAGGTCGGCCAGGCGATAGGGCTGATCCGAGGCAATGCCGGCGCCGGGCACCTCGCGCACCACCTGCGCCCGCACCGCTTGCAGGCGGCGCTGCCCATCGGCGCGCTCGGCGTCGGACTGCACGAAGCGGGTGCGCAGCTTGCCGGCCTGGCGGTCGAGCCACATCCAGAAGGCGCCGTTCTCGCCCACCACTGCATCGACCGGCCACATGCGCGCGATATGGTCGCACCAGCCGGCCGGCCGGCCGGTCACCGGCACCACCAGCAGCCCGGCACGCTTCAAAGCCTCGAGCGCGGCATACGCCTCGGCCGTCAGGCTGCCGTCGGTGGTCAAGGTCTCGTCGATGTCGGTGAGCAGGCCGCGGATCAGACGTCGATCGGTGGCGGGAAACGCGGAAAGCGGCAACAGACGCTCAGTGTGCATGGACGCTCTTTCGGACAATACGGCGTCGATTCTTACCATAGCGGCCCTGCGCAAAGGGCTGTAAAAGACGACCGTAATAAAGAGGACACGGATGATCCCCCGCTACAGCCGCCCCGCGATGGTGGCGATCTGGGAACCGCAGAACCGGTTCCGCATCTGGTTCGAGATCGAGTCGCACGCCTGCGACGCCATGGCCGACCTGGGCGTTATCCCCCAGAGGGCTGCGGCCGCCATTCGCGACGGCGGCAAGAAGGCGATGGCGGCGATGGCCGCCGATCCCACCACGCATGTCGGCAAGATCGATGAGATCGAGCGCGTCACCAAGCACGACGTCATCGCCTTCCTGACCTGGCTGGCCGATTTCGTGGGCCCGGACTCGCGCTTCGTGCACCAGGGCATGACCTCGTCCGACGTGCTCGACACGACCTTGGCCGTGCAGCTTACGCAGGCTGCAGACCTGCTGCTGGAAGATCTCGACAAGGTGCTGGCGGCGCTGCGGAAGCGTGCGCTGGAGTTCAAGGATACGCCGACCATCGGCCGCAGCCACGGCATCCATGCCGAGCCGACCACGTTCGGCGTCAAGCTCGCCGGCCACTACGCCGCCTTCGCGCGCTGCCGCGAGCGGCTCCTCGCCGCGCGCAAGGACGTCGCGACCTGCGCCATCTCGGGCGCCGTCGGCACCTTCGCCAACATCAATCCCGCGATCGAGGCGCGCGTGGCGGCCAAGCTGGGCCTGGCGCCGGAGCCGGTCTCGACGCAGATCATCCCGCGCGACCGGCATGCGATGTTCTTCGCCACCCTGGGCGTGATCGCGGGCTGCATCGAGAACCTCGCCACTGAGATCCGCCACCTGCAGCGCACCGAGGTGCGCGAGGCCGAGGAGTTCTTCTCGCCGGGGCAAAAGGGCAGCTCGGCGATGCCGCACAAGCGCAACCCGGTGCTGACCGAGAATCTCACCGGCTTGGCGCGGCTGGTGCGCAGCGCTGTGATGCCGGCGCTGGAGAACCAGACGCTGTGGCACGAGCGCGACATCTCGCACTCGTCGGTGGAGCGCGGCATCGGGCCCGACGCGACGGTGACGCTCGACTTCGCGCTCAACCGGCTGGCCGGTGTGGTCGAGAACCTCGTCGTCTACCCCGAGCGCATGAAGGCCAATCTCGACTCGCTGGGCGGACTGGTGTTCTCGCAGCGCGTGATGCTGGCGCTGACGCAGAAGGGCATGAGCCGCGAGGACGCCTACGCCGCCGTGCAGCGCAACGCCATGGAAAGCTGGAAGGGCAATGCGTCGTTCATGGCGCTGTGCCGCGCCGACAAGGACATCCGCGAGCACATGGCCGACGACGAACTGGTGGCCCTATTCGACCTGCGCTACCACACGCAGCACGTCGATACGATCTTCAAGCGGGTGTTCGGGTAGTTCTCCTCCCCACGCAGTGGGGAGGTGCCCCGAAGGGGCGGAGGGGACCTGACGAGGTCTTGGCAACTGACACCACGTCGGGTCCCCATCCGGCCTTCGGCCACCTTCCCCGCAAGCGGGGAAGGGCAGAAAGCTCACTTCGACTCGTTCATCACCTGCTCTTTGGCCTCGTCGAGCAGCTTGGTCATCTGCTTGCGCACGGCGGCGGCGTCGGTGGCCTTGCCGCCATCGGTGAGGTCCTTCAGCACCTTGTTCAGCACATCGTCGTCGCCCGGCTTGTCGAAGTCGGCCATGACGACGTCCTTGGCATAGGCCTCGGC
>DATEIF010000731.1:0-2683 GCA_035279205.1 Vineibacter sp. | reverse complement strand
GACGATCCGCTGGCGGACATGCCGGAGGAAGCCGGCCGCACGCGCCCTATCGTCATTCTGCGCCTGCGTACCGACAACGGCATCGAGGGTATCGGGGTTACGCTGTACGGCGGCCGCATGACCGGCAGCCTGCGTTTGGCGGTCGAGGAACTCGCCGCGCTCACCGTCGGCGAGGATCCGCAGCGCATCGAGAAGATTGTCGCGAAGCTGCGCGCCGGCACCGGCGATTCTTGCGGGCCGGGCGGTATCTTCACGCTGGCGCTGTCGGCGATCGACGTGGCGCTGTGGGACATCAAGGGCAAGGCGCTGGACCAACCGCTGTGGAAGCTGCTGGGCGGTCACCGCGACCGCGTCGCGACCTATGCCTCCGGCTCGCTGCGGCGCGGCCTCACGGACGGCCAGGCCCAGCGCGCGGCGCAGACGCTGCTGCGCAAGGGCTTCCGGGAAATGAAGACCCAGATGGCGCTGCCCGGCAATCCGACGCCGGCCGACGAAGTGCGCCGCGTGCGCGTTGTGCGCGAGGCCATCGGACCGGACATCAAGCTGATGTGCGACATCAACCAGCGCTGGCGGCCGGAGCAGGCGATCGATATCGGCAGCCGTATCGAGGATATCGGCCTGTTCTGGCTGGAGGACGTGACGACGGCCGACGACTACCAGGGTCTCGCCCGTGTCACCGCCGCTTTGAAGACCCCCATCGCGGGTGGCGAATATGTCTGGGGCATCGTTCCCTTCCGCCACATGATCGAAGCGCGGTCGGTCGATATCGTCATGATCGATCTGGCGCGCGTGGGTGGCGTCAGCCAGTGGATGAAGGTCGCCGGCATGGCCGAGGCGTTCAACCTGCAGGTGGTCAGCCACGTGATGCCGGAGATGCTGGTGCATCTCGTTGCGGCATGCCCGAACGGGCTGACGGTGGAGTACATGCCGTGGATGCTGGCGCTGTATGAGGAGACGCCCGCCATCGAGAACGGCGAGCTCGTGCTGCCGGACAAGCCGGGGCTGGGCCTGACGTTCGACGAGAAGGCGATCGCCAAATTCAAGGCGTGACCGTACCTACTGATGTCGGGTCTCGAACTCGTGAAACTCGCTCATGAAGGGTGCCGCGATGGCGGCATTCAGCTTGCAATCGAGGAACACCGGGCCGTCCGGCTTGGCCAGCATGGGCGCCAGATGCGCCAGTTCGTCGAGCGTGCGGATGGTCGCCGCCCGGAACCCGAACGCTTCGGCGATGGGCGCGTAGTCGACATCGGGAAACACCGACTTTGCCACCGGCAGGTTGCGCAGCTTCAGGAAATGCAGCTCGGCGCCGTACGCGCAATCGTTCATCAGCACGATCACCAGCGGCAGGTCCTCGCGCACCACGGTCTCGAGCTCACCCATGGTCATCAGGAAGCCGCCGTCGCCGACCACCAGCACCGTCGTTTCGTCGGGACGGCCCCTGGCCACGCCCAGCGCCGTGCCGAAGCCCATGCCGATTGAGGCAAAATCGCTGGTGAACTTGAAGTGCCCCGGCCCGGGCACGGACAGATAGGGCACGATGCCCAGGAAGTTGCCGGCGTCGTAGACGAGGTTGCGTTGCGTCGGCAACAGGCGATCGAGCGCCACGCCGAGCGCACGCGGGTCGAGCGTGCGCGGCGTAGGGGTCGGCTGGAAGTCCTTGGCCAGCTCGAAGCCGGCAAGAAAGCGGCGCGTCTCCTCCGATCGATACGGCCGCTCGGCATTGGACCCTGAGGGCATCGCTGTCAGCAGGGCCTCGGCCGCCAGGCGCGCGTCGGCGACCACGGCCAGGTCGGCTGCCTGGTAGCGGCCGATGTTGCCGCGCACGGCATCGACGTGGATCAGCGGTACCTTGGGCAGTGCATTGCCGAAGCTCATGGTCAGCAGGTTGAGGCTGGCGCCGAACACCAGCACGCAATCGGCCTGATCGATCATGCGGCGGCCGGCGGAGTGCGAGAACGAACCGATGATGCCGAGATCGCACGGATGGCCGCGGAACATATCCTTGGCGCGGGCGGTCGTGACCAGCAGTGCACCGATCCGGTCGGCCAGCGCCTCGATGGCGGCCTTGGCTCCCGACCGATGGGCGCCGACACCGGCGATGATCAAAGGGGTACGGCTCTGCTGCAGCAAGCTGGCCGCGGCGGCAATTGCCTGGGGGCGTGGCGCCACGGGTGTGGCGCGCGAGGGCCGCGCCGCTGGTGCTGGCGCGCCGGCGGCGAGCTCCATATCCGCCAGCTGCACGTTGGTCGGCAGCAGCAATGCAGCCAGGCCGCCGTGCATGGCCGCGCCGGCGGCATCAGCCAGCGCGCCGCGTGCGGTCGCGGGGCTGCTCGCCGTGAACGTTCGGATGCCGGCGGCACCCAGCACGCCGGTGGCATTGAAACTCTTGTAATCGGGACCCAGCGTGTTGGCGCCGCCGCTCGACGTGGCGGCTTCGCCGTAGATGATCAGTACCTTCGAGCCGGTGCGGTTGGCGTAGTTCGCGGCGTGCAGGCTGTTGGCGGTGGCAGGGCCGCGGCCGATCACAGCCACGCCGAGCTTGGCGGTGGCAAAGGCGAAGCCCTCGGCCATCGCAATGGCGTTGTTCTCATGCCGCGCGCCATAGAAGCGGACGCCGGAACTGTCGAGCGCGGTGGCGAACACCGCCGTATCATCGCTCATCAGTCCGAACACCTGCTCG
>DATEIF010000730.1:0-7386 GCA_035279205.1 Vineibacter sp. | reverse complement strand
GAATCGTGGGCGGTCTGCTGAAGCCGACGTCCGGTCGCGTCGTGACCGTCGGCGCGCCGCGCGCCGACTCGCTCAATCCCTTCACCTACATCTTTCAGGATTTCGCGCTGCTGCCGTGGCGTTCGGTGGCGGCCAATGTCGCTCTGGCGTTGGAGCACCACAAGCTGCCGCATGCCGAGCGGCAGGATCGCGTGCGGGCGGCGCTCGACCTGACCGGATTGAGCGATTTCGCCACCGCCCTGCCCAAGCAGCTTTCCGGCGGCATGCGCCAACGCGTCGGCATCGCCCGTGCCCTGGTCGTGCGGCCGGCGGTGCTGCTGCTGGACGAGCCACTGTCGGCGCTCGATGCGCAGACACGCGACCTCCTGATGGAAGACCTGCTGGCGATCTGGGCCCGCGAACGCTCGACGCGGCTCTACGTGACGCACAACCTCGACGAGGCGGCACGACTGGCCGACCGCGTGGTGGTCCTGTCGCGCCGCCCCGGCCGGTTGCGCGACATCGTGACCATCGACGTTCCCGTCGCCGAGCGCAGCGGACCGGCCGCTCAGGCGGTGATCGCCGGCGTGCGTGAGCGCCTGTGGGCGCTGATCCGCGATGAGGCCCGCGACGCCGAGCGCGAGGTGCAGCATGGCTGACCGTGCCCCACCGCCACGCCGCGGCAACCCCGGCGCCACTGCCGGCGGTGCGCCCGTACCGTTCCGCGGCGGTGGTTTCCAGCCGCAGCCACGGCGCCTGGTACCGATTGTCGTGTTCGTGGCCGTCATCGGATTGTGGCAGCTCGCTTCCTCGCGCGGCTGGTTGCCGGCTTTGTTCATGCCCAGCCCGTGGCAGATCGTCGGCGCCTTCGGCGACATGATCGACAACGGCACCCTGGGCCAGCATATCGGTGCCTCGCTGTCGCGCATCGCGCTGGGCTGGCTGCTGGGCACCATCGCCGGGCTGGCGATAGGCCTGTCCATGGGCATCTTCTCGGCGGCGCGCGCGGCCGGGCTGCCGGTCGTGTCGGCGCTTTTTCCCATCCCCAAGATCGCGCTGCTGCCGCTGTTCATCCTGTGGTTCGGCATCGGCGAGCCGTCGAAGGTCGCCACCATCGGCTTCGGCGTGTTCTTTCCCACGGTGATCGCCGCCTACACCGCCTGCGATTCGGTGCCGCGCAACCTGATCCGCATGGGCCAGAGCTTCGGCCTGCCGGCATCCCACATCGTCTGGAAGATCCTGGTGCCGGGCGCCATGCCCGGCATTCTGGCCGGCTTCCGCATCACCGCCTCGATCGCCCTGATCCTGGTGGTGGCGGCGGAAATGATCGGCGCCCAGTACGGCATCGGTGCCTTCATCCTCAGCGCCGGCAATCTGATGCAGACCGACCAGCTGCTGGCCGGCGTCACCCTGCTGTCGCTGCTCGGGCTGGCGGTCAGCGTCGTGCTGGGCGCCGTCGAGCGCGCCGTGCTGCGCTGGCGCTGACAGATCCCTGTGGCGGGCGTCGGCATTGTTTGGTACGCCATCAAATCTGCAATCCAGTGCGTTTTTGTCTCGCTGTCCAGGGAGGAACCATGTCCGACACCCGTACCGGCTTGACCCGCCGCGCGCTCGCCCGGGGCGCCGCCGCCGGCGCGACGCTCATCGCCGCACCCCTGCCGCTGCGCCACGCGCTCGCCCAGCAGAAGTTCGATCTGCGGGTCGGCATGCTGCTGCCGCTGTCGGGTGTCCAGGCCCAGATCGGGCAGATCTGCATGCGCGGCGCCGAGCTTGCCAACGACGTCCTGGCCGACATGAAGATCGGCGTGAAGATCGATGTGATGCGCTACGACACCGAGACCAACGCCGACGTCGCGCGCACCCAGGCTGAGAAGGCGATTGCCGCCGGCGCGCACATTCTGATCGGCGCGTTCGACTCCGGTCACTCGATGGCGATCGCCCAGGTTGCCGAGCAGAAGCAGGTGCCGTTCATCGTCAACATCGCCGCCACGCCGGCGCTCACCGAGTCCGGTTTCAAGTTCCTGGTCCGCAACTTCCCGACCGCGCCGATGCTGGTGACGGGCGCGCTCACCCTGCAGAAGGACCTGTTCGCCGCCGCCGGCAAGACGCCCAAGACCGCCGTGCTCATGTCGGTCAACGACACCTTCGGCGAAGCGATGATGAAGGCGATCCCCGGCCTCGCCAAGAAGCTGGAGATGCCCTACGAGATCGTCGACGTCATCTCGTACGACCCGCGCGCGAAGGACCTGTCGGCCGAGGTCGCCAAGGCCAAGGCCACCAAGGCCGAGCTGGTGATGCCGGTCAGCCGCCTCAACGACGCCAAGCTGCTGATCCAGGAGATGGTCAAGCAGCAGTACGAGCCGATGGGCATCGTCAATCCCGGCGCGCCCGGCCTCTATGAGGTCGACTTCCTGAAGACCATGGGCAAGTTCGCGAACTTCCATGTTTCGAACGTGCCGTGGATGAACCCGAAATCGGCGATGACGCAGGCGTTGGAGAAGCGCTTTGCCGCCAAGTACAAGGACGGTCAGGTCGACCTCAATGTCGGCTACACCTTCGAGGCGCTGCTGGTCGCCGCCGATGCCTGGAAGCGGGCCCAGTCGCATGCCGGCGCTGCCTTGATGGAGGCGCTGCGCAAGACCGACATCAAGGATCACGTCATGACCGGCGGCGCCATCCAGTTCGACGCCAAGGGCCAGAACGTCAACATCAAGGCCGCCGCCGTGCAGAACCTGCACAACAAGCCCACGGTGGTCCTGCCGGCCGAGTTCGCTGTCGCCAAGCCCGTGTTCCCGATGCCGGGCTGGCGCGCCAAGGAACGCGGCTAAGGGTTTGCCTGGGTGCGCGGGCGTCTCGCCCGCATCACGGCGGCAGGATCGGATTTCGCCGCCCGCCGCTTCGTTGCGGAAGGATGCGGGCGGGACGCCCGCGCACCCGGCAGGCCATCCCAGGCGCTCATGGCGCAATCGACGATATCGTCGAGAACCGCACGCGCCGCGCCGTCACGGGCCTGAAGCGACAGGCCATTCAGCACGGTGGTATAGAACGTAGCCGCCGCGCCGACGGCGAACTGCTTGGGCAATTCCCCCTCGTCAACGCCGCGCTGCAGGCGCCGACGCACCAGATCGAGCACGCCGGAGCGGTACTCGGCAAGGAGTCGCCGCACCGGCTCACTATCCTCGCTGCAGTTCACGGCACCCAGCACGACGAAACAGCCGTGCGGCTTGCCTGGCCGCGTGAACCGCTCGGCAGCGCTACGCAACAGCGTCTCGATGGCTGCACGCGCCGATGGCGCCTCGCTGAGGATACGCTGCGCGCCGACGCCTTCGGTTGTCCCGTAGAGCGCCACAGCCTCGCGAAAGAGCGCTTCCTTGCAGCCGAACGCAGCGTAGAGGCTGGGCGAGCTGATACCCATGGCAGCCGTCAGGTCGGACAACGAGGTGGCCTCGTAACCGCGCTTCCAGAACAGATCCATGGCCTGACGCAGCGCCGCCGTACGATCGAAACTGCGCGGACGGCCCCGCTCCGCCATCCTGGTTTCCTTTCTGTGACGATCGATCAATAAATCGGTTGACAGGTTGGCGCAAGCGCGGGATTGATTTCTGTAGCGATCGGCACGGAATGCCACGAAGACGGCAGCCGGCCGACGCGCATGCAGCAGCTATCGTCTGGAACGGTGGAGGGACCGATGATCGACTTGTATGGCATGGGCAGCCCGAACGTGGTGAAGATCTACCTGGCGCTGGAGGAGATGAAGCTCCCCTACAAGGTGATCCCGATCGACGTGTTCGGCGGCGCCCAGTTCAAGCAGGAGTTCACCAAGCTGAACCCCAGCGCCAAGGTGCCGGTGATCATCGATCACGAAGGTCCCGGCGGACGCCCCTACACCATCTTCGAGTCGGGCGCGATCCTGATCTATCTCGCCGACAAGACCGGCCAGTTCCTGCCCAAGGATGGCGTCGCGCGCTACGATGCGCTGCAGTGGATGATGGTGCAGATGACCGGAGTCGGGCCGATGTTCGGCCAGTTCGTGCATTTCACGCGCTTCGCCCCCAAGGGCAACGACTACGCGGTCGATCGCTATCGCACGCAGGTTCGCCGCGTGCTGGACGTGTTGGAACAGCGGCTGGGCGCGGCGCCGTGGCTGGGCGGTGCCGACTACTCGATCGCCGATATCGCGACCTTCCCCTGGGCGCGGGGCGTGGGCCTGTTCCTCGGCAAGGCGGCCGAGCAGGACTATCCCAAGCTGATGGCCTGGGTTGCGGCGATTGCCTCGCGTCCGGCCGTCGCCAAGGCCCTGGCCGCAGTCGATGACGTGAGGACGAAGACCACGGCGTTCGACAAGGCGGCGCCGGAAATGCTCGACAAGATCTTCGGCCGCGGCGCCCACGTGGCGGCGGCCTAGCACACGTCTTTCAGCAACTGTCAGTGCGATGCCCGTGATCCTGCGATCACGGGCATCGGCGTGCGGACGGAGGTCGACATGGGTGTTCTGATCGACGGCGCCTGGCGTGCCCAGGAAGAGCTGCCGCAGGAAACCGGGCGAACGGGCGAGTTCAAGCGTGCCGACAGCCGGTTCCGCGACCAGATCTCCGCCGATGGCGGCACCGGATTCAAGGCCGAGGCCGGCCGCTATCACCTCTACGTCGCCTATGGCTGCCCCTGGGCCCACCGCACGCTGATCTACCGGGCGCTGAAGAAGCTGGAGGGCGCCATCAGCGTCGCCTATTCCACCGGCATGGATGAGGAGGGCTGGGCCTTCGGCACGCGGTCCGATCTGCCGGAAAGCACGCCCGACACGGTCAACGGCTTCCGCCATCTGCACGAGGCGTACACCGCATCGGACGCGCACTACACCGGCAAGGTCACGGTGCCGACCCTGTGGGACACGCACACCAGGCGCGTCGTCAACAACGAGTCGTCCGAGATCATCCGCATGCTCAACAGCGAATTCGGCCGCATCGCCAATGACGACACCGACTTCTACCCGGCGCCGCTGCGCGTCGAGATCGACCGCATCAACGACTTCGTCTACGAACGGGTCAACAACGGCGTCTATCGCTGCGGCTTCGCGCGCTCCCAGGCCGCCTACGAGGCGGCGTATGATACGCTGTTCGAAGCACTGGACGAGCTCGACGCCCGCCTCGGCCGGCAGCGCTACCTGGTCGGCCGCCAGATCACGGAGGCCGACTGGCGCCTGTTCCCGACCCTGGTGCGCTTCGACGTGGCCTATTTCTCGATCTTCAAGTGCAACCGGCAGCGGATCGCCGACTACCCCAACCTCTCGAACTACATGCGCGAGCTCTACCAGGTGCCGGGGATCGCAGCGACGGTGAAGCCGCGCCACTACGTGGCCAATTATTGGGCGATCGGGCGCCTGAACCCCACCGGCATCATCCCCAAGGGAACCCCGGTCGACTACACGTCGCCGCACGACCGCGCCCGGCTTTGAGCCCCGATTGCACACCAATGGTTACGAGTTAATTCGGCGATTACCACGTTCCTGTCACCTAAGCGTACGGGGCACCCTGCTTAGGTGACCTCGAGGAACGTGAAGCATGCAGCTTGCCATGATCGGGAAGGCGCGGGGCTGGACTCCGGCTGTTCGGCTCGGCGACGGCCGCTATCTCGATGTGGCCGCCGCCACATTGGCCGGCCTGCTCGACGGCGCACCACCGTCGTCCGTCATCGAGATCCTCGATGCCCGTTTCGGCCGGCGCACAGCGCTGCGGCGGCTTGTCGACGCCGTGGAAGACCAACGTGCGCCTGCGATCGACCGGTTGAACAGCGTCGGCGGGTTACTCGACGCTGCCGACGTGTCCCTCGGACCGCCGATCCGCCCTGCCCTGATCCTTTGCACCGGCGGTGCCTATCGCGAACACATGAAGGAGATGGGTGTCGAGCCGCCATCGATGCCATCGGCATTCCTCAAGTCGCCGCGTGCGCTGGCCGGCCCCGGCGATACGATCGTTCTGCCGCCATCGGCGCCTGACATGGTCGATTTCGAATGTGAGTTCGCCTGCGTCTTCGATCGCCCTTGTCACGACGTCAGCCCTGACGAGGCGCTGAGCCATGTCGGTGGTTACACCATGATCAACGATGTCTCGGCGCGTGACGCGGCGCCGGCTTGGCTGGAATCACTGCGGGGCGAAAATCCGAGAGAGAGCTGCGCTCTATGGGACCGTAACGTGCTGCACAAGCAATACCCGACATTCTGCCCACTCGGGCCGGTCGTCACCACCCGTGACGCTATTGGCGACCCGCACGACGTTCACATTCGTACCCTGTTGAACGGTACGACCATGCAGTCGGCGCACACGGCCGATCTGCACTTCGCGCTGGCGGACCTGATCTCATGCTTTTCCCGCTGGTTTCGCTTCGCGCCCGGTGATGTCCTGACCACCGGTTCGCCATCCGGCGTCGGTTACGCCCGCAATCCGCAACGCTTCCCGCGGCCGGGCGATGTCGTGATAGTCGAGGGCGACGGCATCGGCTCGCTGGTCAACCCGGTCGTCGCCGCGCCTGACGCCGGCGGGACGGCGCGGATGGCAACCCCGACGCGGCCGCACGCGGCAGATGCTCGATCAGAAAATCGATGAAGATCCGGATCGTCAACGGCAGCTGACGACCGGGCGGGTAGACGGCATGCACCCAGCGGTCGAGGTTGGGCATGCCCGTAAGCACGGGAACAAGCCGGCCGGCGGCAATGTCCTCCTCGACAATGAAGCGTGGAAGCTGCGCCAATCCTTTTCCCGAAAGCGCCAACGTGCGCTGAATTTCAGCGTTGTTGGTCCGGTAGGGCGTGTTCGCCAGCCTGACGACGATCTCGCCGGTCCCATCGGCATTGGCAAACGCCCAGCCTTCGCCTGCCCATTGATGCGTGTAGGCAATGCAGTCGTGGTGGACGAGATCCTCAAGCTTGCTGGGTGTCCCACGCGCCGCGAGATAGGACGGCGCCGCGCACACCGCGACGGGCGCCGGCATGATCTTGCGCGCCACGAGGCTTGAATCAGGCAGGCGCCCGATCCTGATTGCCAGATCCAGCCGGTTTTCGACCAGATCAACAACCTTGTCGTCGCACAGCACGTCAAGACGCACGCCGGGATATGCCTCGGCGAACTGCGACAGAATGGGCGACAGGCGGCTCGCAAAGGCAGAGGGCGCGGTGAGCCGCAGAAGCCCTTCCGGTCTTACCTGGAAGGACGTCGTCAGCCTTTCGGCATCGTCGAGTTCGCGCAGGACCAGCGTGGCGCGGTCGTAAAAGGCCTGGCCGGCATCGGTCAACGACACGCGGCGAGTCGTTCGATGAAGCAGCCGCGTCGCCAGGCGCGACTCAAGCGTGGCAACGTGCTTGCTCACCATGGCCGGCGACAGGCGCAGGCTGCGTGCTGCGGCGGCAAACCCACC
>DATEIF010000729.1:0-9691 GCA_035279205.1 Vineibacter sp. | reverse complement strand
TCCACCGACGGCCAGATGAAGAAGGCGATCGTGACGAAGATCTGCGGCACGAGCAGCAGATAGGGCAGTAGCTTGGTGTCGAATGTGACGCGCTTGTGCATTGCCGCTCCGCGAGACGCCTGACGGGCTCGGGCGCCGGCGCCCGGCCTGCCCGCTTACGATAGCGCGGGCAGGCCGAACGGTCGCTTAGTTATTGGCTGCCGAGAAATCCTTGAGCAGCTTGTTGCCGCGGGCGACCGCGTCGTCGAGCGCCTGCTTGGCCGTCTTCTTGCCCGACCACACCGACTCGAGCTCTTCGTCCATCACGTCGCGGATTTGCGGGAAATTGCCGATTCGCAAGCCCTTGGAATTCTCAGTGGGCGGATTGAGCGTGAGCTGCTTGACGGCAACCTCCCGGCCGGGGAATTGCTTGTAGAAGCCCGCCTTCTCCGTGATGTCGACCGCCGACAAGGTGATCGGCACATAGCCGGTTTCCTGGTGCCACTTGGCCTGCACCTCGCCCTTGGACAGGAAGGTGAAGAACTTGGCGACACCCGGATACTCGTCCTTCGGCTTGCCTTGCAGCACCCACAGCGTGGCGCCACCAATGATCGAGTTCTGCGGCTTGGCGGCGAATTCGGGCCAATAAGGCATCATGCCGATGCCGACCTTTTCGACACCCAGAGCCTTCTGGATTCCGGCTGCCGAGCCCGACGAGGCGATGTGCATGGCGCATTCGCCGGCATTGAACATCGGCGTCGATTTGGCCTCGCGGCCGCCATAGACGAAGACCTTGTCCTTGCCCCAGTCGGCCAGGGTCTGGATGTGCTTCACCCGCAGTGGGTCGTTGAACTTGAGCTCGATGTCGAGGCCGCCAAAGCCGTTCTGCTTGGTCGCGAACGGCTGGTTGTGCCAGGCACCCAGGTTCTCGATCATCGTCCAGGTCTGCCACTGCGGCGTGAACCCGCACTTCGCGCCCGACGCGACCAGCTTCTTGCCCATCTCGCCGACCTCCGGCCAGGTCGTGGGCGGCTTCGCGGGGTCGAGGCCGGCTTTCTGGAACAGCTCCTTGTTCCAGTAGAAGACCGGCGTCGAGGAATTGAACGGCATCGACAACAGCTTGCCGGCGGTCGTCGAGTAGTAGCCGTAGACCGGGCCGATAAAGACCTTGGGATCGAACGGCTCCTTGGCATCGGCCATCAGCTGGTGCACCGGATAGACAGCGCCCTTGGCCGCCATCATGGTCGCGGTGCCGACCTCGAACACCTGCACGATATGCGGATGGGCGTTCTGGCGGGCGCGGAAGGCCGCGATCGCCGCCGTCAGGGTCTCCGTGTACGAGCCCTTGAAGACCGGCACGACCTTGTATTCGCTTTGCGACTTGTTGAATTCCTCGGCCAGCTGATTGACCGTGTCGCCCAGATTGCCGCCCATCGCGTGCCACCACTGGATTTCCTTCTGGGCGTGGGCGGGCAACGCGGCGATCAGCGCGACAATAGCGGTAGAAACAAGCAACCCGGTGCGCATCGACAACGCCTCCCCTGAGAAAATGAAACGACGTCCGCGATTAGGGCCGCCGTGTCACCGCTTAATTGCGGATTTGTGACAAAGACGTTACCCCAGCGATGACCCGCGCGAAAAGAGGGGAAATGTCGCGCGTTTGAGGTCGAAATATCAGCGAACGAACCTCAATCGAAACTGTGCGCTGCGGCAAGGCCAAACGCGTGTGATGCCACCCACACCTCGCCCCGCGAGAGCGGGGAGAGGGAGGGGCCCATTGCGCAGCGATGGGAGGGTGAGGGGTACGACCGACCAGTCCCTGTTCTCAGCGCATGGCTTGACCGTTCCTACCCCTCACCTTCCCATGCCTTCGGCATGGGCCCCTTCCTCTCCCCGCTCTCGCGGGGCGAGGAGAATTCGTCCGACAGGACGCTCACGCCGCGATGGCGGCTGCGATGATGTCGGGCATATCCGTGATGAGACAGTCGACGCCCATGGCCAGCAGGTCGACCGCGGTCTGCGGGTCGTTGATCGTGTAGACGCTCAGCAGATATCCCGCCGCCTTGACCTCGGCTGCCCGCCCCGGCGCGAGCTTGCGGCCATTGGTATTGACGCCGACGGCACCGACCGCCTCGGCGCGAAGGCGCCAGTCATCGGCCAGATCGTCGATCAGGATGGCGCGCGGAAAAGCAGGTGCCGCGTCGCGCGCCGCCACCAGCGCGACCTCCTTGAAGCTCGACAGCAGCGGCAACGGCAGTGGCGCCGGCCATCGCTGCTGCAGCGCTTCAACGGTGGCGACGGCTGTCACCGCTTCGCGGCCGGGACATGGCTTGATCTCGATATTGGCGCCCAGCCCCAGCTCACGCAGGCAGTCGATGGCGGCCGTGAACGACGGCACACCCTCGCCGGCGAAGGATGCCCCCTTCCACGCCCCGGCATCCAGCTTCTGGATGTCGGCCCACGCCACATCGGCGGTGCGACGATCGAGACCGGCGGTCCGCTTGAGCGTCTCGTCGTGCATCAGGATCGGCACGCCGTCGCCCGACAGCTTGACATCGAACTCGACCCACGATGCGCCGCGGCGCTTGGCTTCGCGCAGCGCGGCGAGCGTGTTCTCGGGTGCATAGGCGGAAGCACCGCGATGGGCGATGAGTCGCGGCAGGCTCAAGGATGATGTCGACATCGCGCCACGTATAGAATCTGCGTTGTGGGCCTTCAACAAATTCACGTCGCTGCAGACCGCCAACGAAGTGTCCACCGCCGAGAAGACACGCGCGGGGGTTTCCACTTTTCAAGCGAGTCCCCGAGCCGCTAATGTGCCGACAAACAACGATCTTTGTGGGGAACGGGATTCGACATGTCCGGCGTCGATCAGTGGTTTCTGATCGGCATGGTACACGCCATGTTCGTCGTACTCGCGATCGGCGGCTGCATGACCAACCGCTGGTCGGCGCTGATCGCACCGCTGTACGCACTCGCCGCCCTCGCGTGCCTGATCGGCATGGTGCCGGCACTGGGCACGCTGATCGCCGCCGATGCCGGCACCGTCAGCCGACTGGTCCTGCCGGTCGGACTGCCTGACATCCAGTCACATCTGCGCCTCGATGGCCTTGCCGCGCTGTTCCTGGTGATCGTCAACCTCGGCGGCATTGCCGCCGCCGTGTACGGCATCGGCTACGACGCCCACACGTCACAGCCGGCGCGCATCCTGGCGCCGTTTCCGCTGTTCCTTGCCGGCATGAACCTGGTGCCGGTGGCCGACGACGCCTTCACCTTCCTGATCGGCTGGGAGCTGATGTCGGTGGCATCGTGGCTGTTGGTTCTCACCGGCCACGAGCAGGCCGACAACCGGCGTGCCGCCCTGGTCTATCTGACAATGGCCGCGTTCGGCGCGCTGGCGCTGCTGATGGCCTTCGGTGCGCTCGCCGGCGCCGGCGGCGGATACACGTTCGAGGCCATGCGCCGCGCCATGCCATCGCCCACCGTCGCGACATTGGCGGCGCTGGCCTTGCTGCTGGGCGCCGGCTCGAAGGCCGGCCTGGCGCCGCTGCATGTCTGGTTGCCGCTGGCGCATCCGGCCGCGCCCAGCCACGTATCGGCGCTGATGTCGGGCGCCATGACCAAGGTCGCGCTCTACGCCCTGATGCGCGGCCTGCTGGAGCTCACCGGCACGCCGCAGTGGTGGTGGGGTGGGCTGCTGGCCGTCATCGGCGGCCTGACCGCGGCGCTGGGCGCGCTGCAGTCGCTGACGCAAAACGATACCAAGACGCTGCTCGCCTACTCGACCATCGAGAACATCGGCGTGATCGCCGCGGCGCTGGGGCTGGCGATCGCCTTCAGGGCATCGGGACAAACGCTGCAGGCCGGGCTGGCGCTGACCGCCGCCCTCTTCCACGCGCTGAACCACAGCCTTTTCAAGGCGCTGCTGTTTCTCGGTGCCGGCGCCGTGCTGCACGGCACCGGCACGCGCGCGCTCGACCGGCTCGGCGGGCTGATCCATCGGCTGCGCTGGACGGCGCCCCTGGTGCTGATCGGGTGCCTCGCCATCTCGGCCGTACCGCCGCTCAATGGCTTCGCCTCGGAGTGGCTCGTTTTCCAGTCGGTGCTGGACGCCACGGGCCTGGGTCATTGGGAAATGAAGTTCGCGGCGCCCGTGGTCGGCGCGCTTCTCGCGCTCGCGGCGGCGCTGGCCGCAGCCGGCTTCGTGCGCTTCTTCGGCATTGCCTTCCTGGGCCGCCCGCGCGATGACGCCGCGGCGACTGCGCGGGAGGTAGCACCGTCGATGCTGGCGGCCATGGCCGGCCTCGCCGCCCTGTGCCTCGCGTTCGGGGCCTGGCCTGGCGTGCCGCTGGCGTCGTTGACGCGCGTCGCGACGGCGCTGGTCGATCCCTCAGGCGTATTGAGCGGCCCGCTTCTTGACGGGCGCACCGCGTGGCTGGTCGTGGCGCCGCATGGCGAGCTGACCGCCGTCTATTCCGGCCTGGTCGCCGCGCTGGGCGTGGCGGCGTTGACGGGCATCGTTGTCGGGATCACCAGCATGGTCTCGAGCGGACGCGTGCGGCGCGGACCGGCGTGGGATTGCGGCTTTCCCGACCCCAGCCCGCTGACGCAATACACGGCATCGAGCCTTGGCCAGCCGCTGCGCCGCATTTTCGGCAGCGTGGTGCTGGCAGCCCGTGATCGGGTCGAGATGCCGCCGGCCGGCGCGCCGGAGCCGGCGCGCTTCGCCAGCACGCTACGCGATCCGGCGTGGCACTATGTGTTCGATCCACTGATCGGCCTGGTCACCCGCGCCACCGAGCGCCTCAACCTGCTGCAGTTCCTGGCCATCCGCGTCTATCTGAGCCTGATGTTCGCGGCCCTGATCGGCCTGCTCATCATCGTGGCTGTCGCACGATGACGGCGCTGGTCATTTTCATCGTCCAGCTGCTCGCGCCGGTGGCGTTGGCGCCGCTGCTGACCGGCTTCGTGCGCAAGATCAAGGCGCGCCTGCTGGGACGGCGCGGGCCGCCGCTGCTGCAGCCCTATCGCGACCTCGCCCGGCTGCTGCGCAAGGAGCCGGTGCTGGCCCACAACGCCTCGTGGCTGTTCCGCGGTGCCCCCTACGGTGCGTTCGGCGCCGTGTGGCTGGCCATGACGGCCATCCCGATCTTCACCACGTCATCGCTCAATCTGGGCCTCGATCTCATCGCCATCGCCGGGCTGCTGGGCCTGGCGCGCATCCTGATCGCGCTCGCCGGCATGGATGTCGGCACCAGCTTCGGTGGCATCGGCGCCAGCCGCGAGATGACGATCGGCGCCCTGGCCGAGCCCGCCATGTTCGTGGCCATCATCGCGCTGGCGATTATCGCCAACTCGACGGCGCTGCCCGACATGTCCCGGGCCATGGGCGACGGCGTCGGCCTGCGCGTATCGCTGGCGCTGGCGCTGGGCGCGATCGTGATGATCGCGATCGCGGAGACCGGCCGCATTCCGGTCGACAACCCGGCGACGCATCTCGAGCTCACGATGGTGCACGAGGCGATGGTGCTGGAATATTCCGGCCGGCACCTGGCGATGATCGAGCTGGGCGCCATGCTCAAGCTGACACTCTATCTGTCGCTGATCGCCTGCATCTTTGCGCCCTGGGGCATCGCCCGCGACGCGGAAGCGAGCGTGCTTGCCGCCGGGCTGGGCCTGTGGCTGGCCAAGCTGGCCATCGGCGGACTGGCGCTGGCGGTGTTCGAGACGGCGATCGCCAAGATGCGCGTCTTTCGCTACCCCGAATTCCTCGGCGCCGCCTTGCTGTTCGGCATCCTCGGCGTGGTCTTTCTCTATATCTCGCAGCACCTGAAATGACCGGCCTCGCGTTCGACATCGCCCATCTGCTCGGCGCGCTGGTGCTGACCCTGAGTTTCGCGCTGCTCTACCAGCGCCGCCTGACCGCAGCCATCAATGTGGTGGCGATGCAGGCCGCCGTCCTGGCCGCCGCCGCGGCCTGGCAGGCGATCACCCGCGACTCGCCGCATCTGTTCGCGACCGCGGCCATCGCGCTCATCTTCAAGGCCATCGCCGTGCCGCTGCTGCTGCATTGGCTGATCCGCCGGCTCAATATCAGCAGCACGGTCGAGCCGGTGTTCGGCGTCACCCTGACCATGGGCCTGGGCGTGGGCATCACGGCGCTGGCGATCCTGCTGGTGCTGCCGCTCACCGCCGGCGAGACGCTGCTGCTGCGCGAGGATCTCGCGTTTGCGCTGGCCGTGGCGCTGCTGGGGCCGCTGCTGATGATCGCGCGCCGCAACGCCGTGGTTCAGGTGGTCGGCTTCATGTCGATGGAAAACGGCCTGATCCTCGCCGCCGTCGGCGTCAAGGGCATGCCGCTGGTGGTCGAGGCCAGCGTCGCCTTCTCGGTGATGGTCGCCACCTTCATCTTCGGCGTGTTCTTCTTCCACATCCGCGAGCGCTTCGATTCGCTGGATGTGTCGCGGCTGGAGGAGATGCAGGGGGAGCGGCATTCATGACTCCCCTGCTGACCGTGCTGGGCGTGCCGTTGGGCGCCGCCATGGTGCTGGCGTTCATCGCCAACTGGCGGCTGGCCGCCTGGCTCAACGTCGTCGCCAGCGCCGCCACGTTCGCTGCGGCAGCGGCGCTGTTCGTCGCCGACCGGCCGGCACCGGGCAATCTGCTGCTGGTCGACGACTTCAACATCTATCTGATCGCGCTGACGGCGTTCGTGGCGCTGACCACCGCCATCTTCAGCGCCAGCTACATCGCACACGAAGTGGAACGCCGGCGCCTGACGCCACGCCTGCTGCGCTTCTACCACGCGATGTACCAGGCCTTCATCGGCTCGATGCTGATGGCGCTGTCGGCCGACAATCTCGGCCTGATGTGGGTCGCGGTCGAGGCCGCGACTTTGTCGACGGCCCTGATGGTCAGCCTCTATCGCACGCCGGCCGCCATCGAGGCGGCCTGGAAATACTTCATCCTGTGCGGTGTCGGCATCGCGCTCGCCCTGTTCGGCACCATGCTGATGTACCTGGCGGCGCAGCCGGCACTGGGCGAAGGCATGGCGGCCGTCACCTGGTCGTCCCTGCTGTCACACGCCGCCAATTTCGATCCGGCGCTGCTGAACGTCGCCTTCGTGTTCCTGCTGATCGGCTATGGCACCAAGGTCGGCCTGGCGCCGCTGCATGCCTGGCTGCCCGATGCGCACGCCGAAGGCCCGACGCCGATCTCGGCCGTGCTGTCGGGCCTGCTGCTCAACGTGGCGCTGTACGCCGTGCTGCGTTTCAAGATGCTGCTGGCGGCCAATCCGCAGGCGCTGGCGCCGGGACCTTTGATGATCGGCATGGGCCTGCTGTCGCTGTCGCTGGCCGCGCTGATGCTGTACCGGCGGCGCGACATCAAGCGGCTGTTTGCCTATTCGTCGATCGAGCACATGGGCATCGCCGCCTTCGCCTTCGGCATGGGCGGCCCGCTGGCCAACTTCGCCGGCCTGCTGCACATGACCATGCACAGCCTGGTGAAGGCCGCGATCTTCTTCACCGTCGGCCATGTCTCGCAGGTCAAGGGCACCCAGCGCATCGCCGACATCACCGGGCTGACGGCAAGCCACCCGGCGCTGGGCTGGTCGCTGGTCGCCGGCGTGATCGCCATCGCCGGCATGCCGCCGTTCGGTGTCTTCACCAGCGAATTCCTGGTGGTGTCGTCGACCTTCGCGCGACAGCCGCTGCTGGCGTTGCCGGTCGCCGTCGGGCTGCTGGTCGGGTTCGGCGCCCTGCTGCTGCGCCTGCACCACCTTGCCTTCGGGCCACCCAGCGCCAACGCTGCCGGCAGCCACGCCGTTCCCACGCTGTCGCTGATCCCGATCTGGCTGCATCTCGCACTGGCACTGGTTGCCGGCATCTACCTGCCGGCGCCGCTGGTCGCGTGGTTCCAGTCCGTCGCCCGGCTGCTGGGCTGAGGTGTCGGCATGACCATGAGTTCACCACAGAGTTCGGCAGTCATTCCTGGGAGCGCGGGCGTCTCGCCCGCATCACCACGTCAGCACCGACGGCCAGCGACTTTTCCGTCGCCGCTATCGCCGCGGATGAATGCGGGCGGGACGCCCGCGCTCCCAGGACGGCGGCACCGATGAGCGAGTCGCGCGCTACCTTGCATACCGTGCTGGCCGGTTTCGGCCAGGCGGTCGCGACGCATCGGCCGTGGCCGCGCTACGCGCTCGACATCGCCGGCTGGCGCCAGTTGATCGATGCGTTGGGCCACCGGCGCTGGCCGCTTCTGGGCCTGTGGGCCGACGGGCGCACCGTGCATGTGGCGCTGGAGGACCACTCGGCAAGCGAATTCGCCGTCGCGTCGCTCGACACCGTCGGTGGCGCATATCCTTCCCTGGGCGCGGTGCGGCCCGCGGCAGTGCGGATGGAGCGCGCGATTCGCGACCTCGCCGGCTTGAATGCCTCCGGCGGCCTCGACGATCGGCCGTGGCTCGATCATGGCCAGTGGCGCGCGGCGACGCCACTGGCGGCCGACGGTGCGCGCGCGGCCGCCGCGCGGCCCGGCACCGACTACCGCTTCCTGCCGGTCGAGGGCGACGGCCTGCATCAGATCCCGGTGGGCCCGGTGCATGCCGGCATCATCGAGCCGGGCCATTTCCGCTTCCATGCCAACGGCGAGACGATCGTGCGGCTGGAGGCGCGGCTGGGCTATGTGCACAAGGGCACCGAGACCCTGATGCGTGGCAAAAGTCCCGACGCGGCGGCGCGCCTGGCCGGCCGCATATCCGGTGACTCGACGGTGGCGCACGCGATAGCGTTCTGCCGCGCCGTCGAGGCGGCCAGCGGCATCGAGGTGCCGGCGCGCGCGCACTGGGTGCGGGCCGTGATAGCCGAGTGGGAGCGCGTCGCCAATCACTTCGGCGATATCGGCGCCATCTGCAACGACGCGGCATTCCCCTACATCCAGGCGCACAGCACGGTGCTGCGCGAGAAGGTCCTGCAGGCTTGCGCCAAGGCGTTCGGGCACCGCCTGATGATGGACTGCGTGGTGCCGGGCGGCGTCGCCGTCGACCTCGCGCCCGAACAAGCGGCCGCCTTCGCCGGCCTGGCCGCCGATCTGCTGCCACCGTTCGCGGCGCTGTGCCGGGTCTACGAGTCCAAGGGTTCATTGCTGGATCGCACCGTGGCCACGGGGATCACGACACGGCCGGAGGTCGAGCGCTTCTGGCCGCCCGGCCCTGTCGGGCGCGCCGCCGGCGCCGGGCGCGACGCACGGCTGACGCCGGGTTATCCGCCCTATGACGAGCTCTCCTTTGCCGCGCCACGCTTCACCGCCGGCGACGTCGATGCGCGCGTGCGCGTGCGCATCGAGGAAGTGCGCCACAGCGTGCACATGATCCAGCGCATGCTGGTGGCCATGCCGGACGGGCCGACGCGCACCACCGTGCCGGCGCGTGCCGGCGAGGGCATGGCGCTGGTCGAGGCGTTCCGCGGCGAGATCCTGGGTTGGGTGCGGTTGGCCGATGACGGCACCATCGCGCGCTACCACGCCCGCGATGCATCGTGGCTGCAATGGCCGCTGCTGGAAACGGCCGTCTACGACAACATCGTCGCCGACTTCCCGCTGTGCAACAAATCGTTCAACTGCTCCTATTCGGGGCACGATCTGTGAGAAACGCCCCGCGGTGCGCCAATCTCGGAGCGTACAGGTTCTGCTGAAAGATTTACCACAGAGG
>DATEIF010000728.1:0-3892 GCA_035279205.1 Vineibacter sp. | reverse complement strand
CTCACCGTGCCGCTGTTGCGGTCGACCACCCAGACGGCCGGCGCCGGGCCTTGCTGGAAGATGGCCGTCATCGGCAGTTCAGCGACCCTGTCGTTGGACCGGCGTTCGATGATCAGGCTTGCCGTCATGCCGAGCGCCGCCACGGCCGGTCGTTCGATCAGGCTGAAGCGCGCGGCGTAGGTGCGCGTCGCCGGATCGGCGGCCGGCGCCAGCTCGCGCAGCTGGGCCTTGAAGGTGCGACCAGGCTGGGCCCACAGGTCAAACACCACGTCCTTGGCTTCGCTCACAAAGCCCAGGCGCTGCTCGGGGACGTTGACCAGGATCTCCAGCTCCTCGGTGCGGGCGAGCCGCGCCACCTGCTGGCCTGATGACACTACCTGGCCGACTTCCATCGTCAGCCCGGTGATGACGCCGGGCGCATCGGCCACGAGGTCGGCGTAGCCGAGGTTGTTCTCTGCCGTGGCGAGCTGCGCGCGCGCCTGGTCCAGGCGCGCCTTGGCCGCGTTCGCCGTCGACAGACGCTGGTCGTAGGTCTGCGCCACGTAGGCGGTCGAGCCACGCAGGCCGGCATAGCGTTCGAGGTCGGCCCGCGCGCGGGCTTCCTCGGCCTCGGCTGCGACCAGCGCGGCGGCGGCGTTGTCGCGCGCCAGCTTCAGATCGTTGGGATCGAGGCGCGCCAGCACCTGGCCGGCCGCGACCCGGGCGCCGACATCGACCTCGCGGGCGATGATCTTGCCGGTGACCCGGAAGCCGAGGTTGGTCTCGATCCGCGGTGCCACGACGCCGGCCAGCGTCATGCGCTGGACGGTGGACTGCAGCGATACTTCCTGCACGCGCGCCGGTCGTGGCGTTTCCGGTGTGGCGGCGGCGGTCGGCGCCTTGGCCGCGGGCGCCGAACGCCACATCACGGCGCCGGCAGCCCCGCCGGCCAGGACCACGACGGCGGTACCCACCACCAGAAGGGTCCGTCGATTGCGCATCGGGGCTCTCCTCGGTTCGCTGATGGCGCAGCCTCTCCGCCCAGCGTAAGCTGGTGGTTGACGGCCTTGGAAATGGAACTTAACAGCGTTAACTTAACAATGATTACATACAAACGATGACGGGCGCGTCAAGAGGGGCGATGGGTTTTTCCAGAAAGATGGCTGCGACAAAGATGCCGGTCCGCAAGCCGCGCGGTGAAGGCCACACGCGGCGCGAGGAGATCCTGGCGGCGGCCAAGGCGCTGTTCCTGGAGGAGGGGGTGCGCGCCACCACGATGCGGCGGCTGGCGGAACGGGTTGGGGTCTCGGCGCCCGCTTTGTACCTCTATTTCAAGGACAAGGATGCGATTCTCATCGAGCTGTGCGATCGCATCTTTGCCCGCCTGCTGGTGCGCATGGAGGAGATCGAGCGCGAGCCGCTGCCGGCGTGCCAGCGGCTGCGGCGCATGGGCGAGGCCTATATCCGCTTCGGGCTGGAGCACCCGGACGAATATCGAATCACGTTCCTGGAGGCGACGGCCCCCGAACCGATCCGCTTCACCGGACATCGCACCGACACCAGCGACCTCAGCCAGCCCGGTGCCAAGGGCGCCATGGTGTTCAGCAAGATCGTCGAGGTCTACGAGGCGATCGCGCGCGAGGGTATCGCGCTGCCCCATTCGCCGGTGACCTGCGCCGAGCTGAGTTTCCTCGCCTGCCACGGTCTTGTCGCCGCGCTGATCAGCGAGCCGGATTTTCCCTGGTCGGACCGCGAGACGCTGATCCGCGGCATGGTCGACGTCAGCGTGCGTGGCGTCCTGCCGGCGCTCGACGCGGGCCTTGCGGTGGCGTGCGAGGCGGCCACACCGCGCACGCGGCGTCGACGCTGACAGAGGCGCCGTTACTTCACCGCGCCGATATCCGGCGCGCGACGCACGGTCGATGACTCGCCGCGAAACAGCGCGATCACCTGGCCGGCCTGGTTGGTGATCCGCACGTCGTAGACACCGCGGCGCTGGCCGCGGTGTTGCTCCTCGCACACCGCCGTGAGCATATCGCCGATGTGCGCCGGCGCGAGATACTGGATCGAGCATCCCACCGCCATGCTGGGCGCGCCGGCGGCATTGCTGGTGGCGGCGAACGCCGTGTCGGCCAGGGTGAACAGCACGCCGCCATGGCAGACGCCAAAGCCGTTGGTCATATCGGCGCGCACGGTGAAGCTCAGGACGCAACGCGCTGGTGTCAGCTCGATCAGGTCGAAGCCGAACCAGCTGGGCGCGTGATCCGTCGTTGGTTGGGCGGCAGGGCTCTGGGACATCGGGTGTTCAGGTGGGCTTGCGTTGAGAGGCTGCGGTGAACCGAAGAACACCCAGGCCTTCAAAGCGTCGGGCATGGGCCCAGCGGGCAAAACCGTCAAGGCCCTGCGTGAGGGAGCCGAACACGGCGAGTGTGTTGGGCCCCGACGGCAGCCGGGCCTCGGCCGTGCCGTAGGTCAGCGTGATCTCGTCGAACCGCGGATCGAACGCGAGGTCGCCGGGGCGCACCAGGCGCGTGTGGTTCTCGTGCTCGCGCACGCCCAGCGCGACGGGCCGGGCCCCCATCACCATGTCGCCGCTCCAGGCAACATGCACGACGGGTAGCTCGATCGGCAGGCTCTCGATGAAGGCACGCACCGTCGCCGGCGCGCCCTGGTCATAGAGCGTGATCTCGGCGGCGCCACCATCCCACGTCAAAGCCACCGGCAACGTCCCGCGCCGGAAGTCGCTCCAGGTCTTCTGCCAATACCAGCTGTCGGTCTGCATGGTGCGCCTCATCCCACGGTCGTTGGTTGCGGCGTGGGCGGCCGGAAGAGGTGTTCGGGGAATTCGCTCAGCCGCGAGGGATGCACGCGCGCGCCCAGGCCGTAGAACTGGCGGAAGCTCATGATCAACGGGCGCCATTTGTCCGGATCGATGCGATCGCGGCTGCCGCTCGCCAGGATGGATTCCTGGACATGCACCCGCACGATACGCACCTCGATGGCGGCAAACGCCGTACGCATGCGCGGGTTGCTGGCGCCGAACGGATGGATCGCATCGACGACGGCCTCGAGCTGCACGGGACACTCGCGCGCCCGCGGTGGCGCAACAAGGTCGGCGGCAACGGGTGTGAAGCCGGCGAGGCCGAACTTGTCGGCGACATGGCGGAAGCCCATGCGCGCGATATTGCCCGGCACCGGATTGCTGCCGGTGGTGAGCGCCAGGCGGTCGACCATGCCGACCAGATCGGCCGAGGGCAGGTTCAGCACGCATTCGCCGGTCCGCCGCAGGTTCTCGGCCGTCTTGGCATTGCCGCGCAGCCCCAGCATGCAGCCCCAGCCCAGCCACCAGGCCGAGGACATCGGCGCCAGGTTGGGCGTGCCGTCCTCGTTCTGCGTGCTGATCAGCACCACCGGCGTGCCGAAATAGAGGATGGCGGGCTCCACGACCGCATGAAGGGCCGCCTCGGCGTCCGGCCCGAGGCTGACGGTGGGGGATGCGGGCGCGTTCATGGTGCACCTCGTTCGAAGGGTTGCGTTGAGAGTTCGATGAATTCGCCGCGGAAGAAGCAGAGCGGCGTCTGCGGGTTGGTACCGAAGGCGACCACGCGGCCGACGACGATGACATGATCGCCAGCGTCGTGATGCGACCACGGCGCACAGGCGAGCCACGCCAGGCAGTCCGTCAGCACCGGCACGGCATCGATCCGTTGCCACGCCGGCGCGACGTCGGACACGGGGCGGCCGGCGAAGTGTCGGGCGAGATCGCGCTGGTTGGCGTGCAGCACGTTCACCGCGAATGGCGACTGCGGCACATGCCCGATCGCCCGGGAGCGTTTGTCGAGGCAGACCAGCACCAGCGGTGGATCGAGCGAGACCGACGTGAACGCGTTGACGGTCAGTCCGCGCGGGCCGG
>DATEIF010000727.1:0-2437 GCA_035279205.1 Vineibacter sp. | reverse complement strand
GAATGGACGCCTGATCCGGTCTCGGCACTGTGGAACACGGTGCTGATCGCGGCGGTCTATGACGGCATTGCGCGCGCGGCGCGCGACTGGCTGGTGGGATGGCTCAACGATCGCGTTCCGGCCAATCTCGGCGCGCCACTGGCCACCTTGCCGCGCTTCCAGGAGGCGGTGGGCGACATCGACGCCCGTCTGCTGGTCAATCGCCGTCTGATCAGCGATACCGCGCGGCGCACCGACCAGGATGCGCAACCGGCGTCGGCGGCCGAAGCGGGCCTGGTGAAGTACGTCGTGACCCAAAACGCCCACGCCATCGTCGAGCGGGCGCTGTCGCTGACCGGCAATCACGGGCTCAGCCGGCGCAACCCGCTGGAGCGTCATCATCGCAACGTGCTGTGCAGCCGCGTGCACACGCCGCAGGACGATTCGAGCCTCATCGCCGCCGGCCGCGAAGCGCTGGGCGTCCGCGCGGCCTGATCGAAAGGAGTTTTCATGAGCGTCGAATTCATCGGCATGATCGCCACGCGCAAGGTCTCCGAGACTCATGCGCCGCAAGGACCTGTGATCGATCGCGACTACATCCGGGCCTTCGCCCAGGCGCACGAGGGCTCGGGGTTCGATCGCATCCTGGTGGCCCACGCCTCGACCGGACCCGATGCATTCCTGGTGACGTCCTATGCCGCGTCGGTGACCGAACGCATCGGCTTCATGCTGGCGCATCGGCCGGGCTTCGTCGAACCGACGCTGGCGGCGCGCAAGCTCGCCACGCTCGACCACTTCACCGGCGGCCGGCTGGCAGTGCATATCATCTCCGGCGGCGACGATGCCGAGCAGCGGCGCGACGGCGACTTCCTCGGCCACGATGCGCGCTATGCCCGCACCGACGAGTATGTCGACATCCTGCGCCGCATCTGGACGGCGGACGCGCCGATCGACCATGACGGCACGCATTATCGCTTCGTTGCCGGCTTCTCCGAGGTCAAGCCGGTGCAGAAGCCCCACCTTCCGATTTACTTCGGTGGTTCGTCCGATGCCGCCATCAAGGTGGCGGCCAAGCACGCCGACATCTACGCGCTGTGGGGCGAGACGCACGCCCAGGTGCGCGAGACGGTGGCGCGCGTGCGGGCGGAGGCGGCCAGGCACGGCCGGCGGGTGCGCTTCAGCGTGTCGTTCCGGCCGATCCTTGCCGACACGGAAGAAGCGGCCTGGGCGCGCGCCGAGCGCATCCTCGAAGAAACGCGCCGCCTGCGGGCCGCCCAGGGTCTGGGCGTCGGCAACCCCAGGCAGAGCGAGGGTGCGCGCCGCCTGCTGGCGGCCGCGGCGCAGGGCGACCGGGTCGATTCGCGACTATGGACGGCCGTTGCGCGCGAAACCGGGGCGCGCTCCAACAGCACGGCGCTGGTCGGCACACCCGAGCAGGTCGCCCACGCGCTGCTTGAGTACTACGACCTGGGTGTGACCACCTTCCTGATCCGCGGCTTCGATCCGCTGGAGGACGCGATCGACTACGGCCGCGCGCTGATCCCGCTGACACGCGACCTGGTCGGACAACGCGAAGCGGCGCGGCCGGCGAAGGCGGGGTGAGCTCGGGTCAGACTGTCATCCCGAGCGCAGCGAGGGATGTCCCGCGAACAGAGACTCCCTTTCCAGGAGATGTCTCGCTGCGATCGACATGACGGACTGGTCGCAGCACCGCAAGGTCCTTCGCTGCGCTCAGGACGACAGGCTAAACCTCGTCCAGCAGATCACGGGCGGTGAATTCGGCCAGCAGTGCGTCGACGTCGTGCGTGATCGTATCGGGTGGCGTATCGGGGAAGGCGTCGGCCAGCAGCGCTACCAGATCCTCGCGCGTCATCGGCTCGGCCAGCGCCGACCATACGCCGCCGCCCAGCGCATCGAGATGGAAGATGGCATCGTTGCGGGCGTCGACCAGGAATGTGCCGCCGTCGAGCGCGGTCAGGGCGATGTCGGAACGTCGGCGCAAACGGATCATGCATCCGTTCTCGACGACGATGCGCCAGGCGTCAAGTCGGCATCAGGCGATGCCGAAGCGCTCGGCCACCAGGTCGGCCGCGGCGGCGCTCGATCCGTAGACCAGGCGCAGGCACGTCACGCTGCCGGCGATCAGCGCCGCCGCCGCGACGTGGCCCTTGGCATCCATGCCGGGCGCAGTCGACTGGCGCACCAGGGCGAGCGCCGCATCGCCTTTCGAGCCCAGGCTGAAGTCGAGCGCATCGGCATCATCGTCGCGGCGCTCGGGCAGGATCACGGCCGCCACCGGCAGGGTGGTGCCGAAGGGTGCGGCGTCGAACGTATCGAGCCCAAGATCGAGGTAGGCGATGATGGGATTGCCCTGCCAGTCCATGTGCTCGACGACGCTGTTGGCCTCGACGAAGGCGGCCAGCGCGCCGCCGGCAAGTTCGTGGATCGGCAGGCGCAT
>DATEIF010000726.1:0-12744 GCA_035279205.1 Vineibacter sp. | reverse complement strand
GACCATCGATTGATCGTCCGATGATTCCGGCAACGACCGCGCCCCGCGCCGGGGCGCCGACCTTGCGCGCCGCCGACGCCGACAGCACGACGGCGATGTCGGGCGCTTGCGCCTGTGCTGGATCCGGTTGATCCGGTCGGGGCGTGCGCGGCTGCATCCGCGGATGAACCTCGGCGGCGCAGACGACGGCGGGATCCTCATCGGGCTTGGCTGTGCATGTCGGGTAGGGCAGGTGGCCTTTGAGCAGCGGATCGCCCGGTGCCGTCGGGATCATCTCGACATTGACGGCCGAGCCGCCCGGGTTCAGCAGGTCCATGCTCGCGGCGATGGCGCGGGTCCGGGGAATGACGAACGCGACTTCGGGCCATGTCCTTGCGCGGTCGAACCAAGCCTTGTCGAAGCGCCCGGCGCCGATCGGCACGATCTCGAGATTGCGCGGATCGTTCGCGAGGCGTTCGGTCAAAGTCTGCACGACACCGAAGCGCAGGCCGAACAGCACCAGCAACGGGGCCAGCACGGCGGCCAGCGCCAGCACCAGGCAGAGCGTCGCCCGCCATTCATGGCGGGCATCGGCCAGGGCAAGCGCCACGATACGGCCGAGGTCGCGCGGGACAGGCTTGCGGTTCATGACAGCCGGCCGAAGGTCGAGCGCACCACGACACCCTCGGATGTGCGCTCGCGAATAATGTCGGGGGCGATCCTCGGCAGGCCCAGCCGCTCGACGCGGGCCCAGTCGTGCGAGGCCAGCAGCAACGCCGCGCCATGCTCCTTCGTCTGCTCCAGCAGCAGGTCGGTCACGATGTCGGCGGTGGCGGGGTCGACAGAGGCTGTCGGTTCATCGGCAAGCACGATCGAGGGGCCATGCGCCAGCGCGCGTGCGATGGCGACACGCTGGCGCTGCCCCACCGACAGCGTCGCCGGCTTCTTGCGCAGCTGGTCGGCAACGCCCAGCCGTTCGGCGAGCCGCTCGACCGTGCCGTCGTTGGGCAGCGACAGCAGGCGGCGCGGCAGATCGATGTTGTCGAACACGCTCAGAAACGCGAACAGGCCGCCGGTCTGTGGCACGTAACCGACATGCTGCGCCCGCAGGATCGCCAGGGCGTCCGAGGCGTCGTCGCGCCACAGCCGGGCGATATCGGTGGTGCGTGTATCGGCTTCAAACGTGAAGCCGTCGGCCGAGTCCGGGCGCGACGCCAGGGCAACGAGATCCAGCAGCGTGCTCTTGCCGCTGCCGCTTTCACCGACCAGCGCCACCCGCTCGCCGGCCGCGATGTCGAGTGCATCGATGCGCAACTCGAAACGCGCGCCGGGCGCCAGCCGCTGCTTGGTGATACCGCGCAGCGACAACAGGGATCCGGCGTCTTCCATGGAGAACGCGTTCTTCTACCTTCCCCCGCTCGCGGGGGAAGGTGGCGCGGAGCGCCGGATGGGGGATGTCTCAACGGAAATGGTGTACGCCATCGAACATCAATACTGCTGCTGCATCCCCCATCCGCCCGTCGGGCACCTTCCCCCGCAAGCGGGAGAAGGTAGAAGAATCGCTCAAGGCAGGGCGTCGAGCGGGATGGGGTAGACGGCATCGCCCGGGTTGCTGCCGGCGCCGCCGAGCTGGACCCAGAGCGCGGCGTCGTTGTGGAAGCGCTCGTAGAGACGCGCCTTGGCCTCCAGCTCGTTGATCAGCGCCTGCTGCTCGGCAATCGACCACGTCGTCCAGGTCTGCTGATCGATGCCCATGATCTTGCTGCGATAGGGCAGGTCGTCGAGGTACTCGCCCATCAGCCCCAGTTCGCCCAGCTTCTCCGTGCCGCGCCGGCCGATGCGCGACGGATCGCGGCTCATGGCGGCCGCGGCGCTGCGCAGCTCGTCAAAGAAGCCGGCCGGCGTCAGCTGGCCGCGCTTGCCGGCATCGATGATGCGCTTGATGGTCTGCTGCAGGTCGCTGAGCTGGTTCTTGGTCAGCAGAACGCGGACCTCCAGCGCCGTCGATGTCGGCGTATCGATGTCGCGGTCGGTGGCCCACGCCTCGAACATCTTGGGCGCCTGGGTCTGGTTCTGGCTGCCGAGGTAGGCCAGCGCCATGGCATGGCCGATCAGCTGGAAGTCGCGCTGCACGCGGCTGGCCGCCGGCGGCGGTTGCTGTTCCTGCATGCGGCCGGCGGCGAACATGCGCATCAGCTGCGTCGCGCCCTCGGCGATGCTCTCCATGTTCTTGCCGAAGTCGGCCACGCTGCCGGCCTCGACCGGATAGTAGAGCGCGCGGGGCAGGTTCTTGCCCTCGGTCAGCGCCGTGTACTGTCCCTCGGCCGAGGCGTGGTCGCCCTTGCCGGCCGCCGTGCGCAGATGCACCGCCATCAGGTGGATCTGCTTGGTCTCGGCCAGCTCGCGGATGCGGTTGACGTCGAAGCCGGTCGACGACGTCGAGTCGTTGCTCTGCAACGGTCCGGCATCGGTGATCAGGATCACGATGCGGCCGTCGAAGCCCGACCAGTCGATCTCGTCGATGGCCGACTTCAAGCCGGCGATGGAGTCCTCGGTAAAGGCGTGGCTGGAAATCGTCGTTGCCTTCAGCTCCTTCAGCTTGTCGAAGAAGGTCTTGCCGTCCGGTGCGTCCTTGGGCTGCACGAAAACCTTGGTCAGGTAGTCCAGGCCCGGCGTGACGGTGGTGTTGTTGCGGAAGGCGACCAGTCCGTAGCTCGCCTTCAGCCCGGCGCGTTCGATCTGGTCATAGAACCGCTTGGCGGCTTCGCGGGCCTTGTCGAGATAAGGCTGCATCGAGGTCGTGGTATCGACCACGAAGACCACGCCCAGCTTGAAGTTCTTCAGCGAGTCGTAGAGGTTCTGCCGCACCTTGGGCTTCAGCGGATCGTCGCCCTCCTTCTGCAGCGTGACGGACGCCACCTTCAGCATCCGCACCTTGATGTTGTTCTGCAGATAGGCCTCGCCAGCCTCCAGGATGGGCAGCAGGTAGAACTGCTTGGCGATATCGATGTGCGTGCTGGGTTCGATCGAGATCACCGGAAAACCGCTCGGCAGGTTGCCGCCGGCGACAATGGCGTCGCGCAGCTTCTTGGCCTGCGCCGTACGGTCGTTGGCTTCCAGCACACCCTGCAGCTTGTCGCGCTCGCGGAAGAAGAGGGCACGCTCGCGGCCGGCGGGGTTGGTGAAGGCCAAGGTCAGCGTCTGCCGCCACGCCACGGTATCTTCGGCCTTCAGCCAGCCGATGGTCTTGCCGTCACTGCCGCCACCGACTTCCAGCCACTCCGTGCCGCCGGCCATCTGGCGCCCATAGACATAGAACGCGCTCATCGGCGGCAGAACGCCGCCGGCGGCGCCGCCCGGCTTGTCGAAGGGCCGCGCGTCCGGGCGGCTCAGCACGCGCTGGAACAGCGTCTTCTTGCCTTCCATCAACAATGGCGCGCGCGATCCTGCCGGCGGCTGTTGTGCGACGGCACTCGCCGCCAGCACACAGACGGCCGCGACCGCGGCGACTGCTGTCGCCCAACGTCGCGCGATTGCGATCATGGTCGGCTCCTATGTGCATTGCAGTTCACTGAGTGACTTCTTCGCCTCGGCATCCCCCTTGTCCGCTGCCTTCTTCAACCAGTCGCACGCCTTGCCCTTGTCGGCCGGGAAGTTGTTGGCGCCCTTGGCGTAGAGCTGGCCCAGCCGGCGCATGGCCAGCGGCAGTTCCACCTTCGCCGCCTTTTCGTACCACTGCGCCGCCTGCACCGCGTCGGAGTCGATCGGCGAGTTGGGCGCGCGATTGACCGGGTCGAAGTAGCCGGCGTATTCCGCCGCGCCCACGGGATCGCCCGAGTCGGCGGCGGCGCGGCACACCAGGAACGCGGCTATCTGCTTGCCGTCCTGGCGCAGCGCGCGGCACTTGTCGACCATCGCCTCGGCCGTGGGCTTGGTGTCGAGGAACTCGGACGCCACCACGCGCTCGGGCTTTTCGATCGTGTCCGGTGTCTTGGGCTTACCGATCTCGGTCGGGTCCTTCGGACGCATGTAGAACCACCAGTACGCACCACCGCCGATACCGCCCAGCAACAGCACCAGAATCAGCGACAGCCCGATCCACAGGCCGGCCGAGCTCTTCTTTTGGGTCGACTCGGCGCCGATCCGATCCATCGGATCGGGTGGCCGCAGACCCGGGCCTGGCGGTGGCGGGCCAGGGTCGAACGGTGGCGGCGGCTCCTGCGGGAAGGGGAAAAGCGGCGGCGGCTCGGCCGGCTGGAAGAGCGGCGGCGGCTCGGCCGCCGGCTGGAAGGGCGGCGGTGGCTCGGCGACGATGAAGGGTGGCGGCGGCTCCGGTGGCGGTGCCGGCGGCGGTGGCAGCGGCTCGGGGAGGCGCACGACGGCGGTGGGAGCCGAGCCCGTTGCGAACGCACGATCGGTGCCCGCCGGCGCGTCGCCGGTGACCATGCGGTCAGGGTCATAGGCGCCCGACGTCTGCATGGTCGGCCAGGCCACGACGGTGGCGCCGACATTGCCGACGCCGGGTTCGCGCACGGACAACCGCACGGTCAGGCCGGCCACCATGTCGCAGACGATCGGGCCGACATGGAAGTCGATGCCGCCGCCGAACGGCTCCACCCGCTCGGGCGCCAGCCAGGATTCGGACCGCTGCCAGCCGCCGTCCGACAGATACTTCTCAGGCCCCTGGCGGCGCTCGATACAGATCGTCAGGCCGCCGGGCGCCGCATCCAAATCGTGAACGCGCAGAACGGCGTGCCCGGGCAGTTCGGGTTTTGGCTTCACTTCTGCGCGCATAGCTCACTCTAAGGTCGCGATTGCGGCGCCATTTTGACCCGCGACGCACGCGTGAGCAATCGTGAGCCGGGGTGAATGCAGGGCCTCGCCTGGTGCGTAACGCGGCGCCGTCGAGCGACCTTGCGCGAGCAGGGACGGCGTTTGTTGTTGTTGACGAAGGTACCGCGACTTTTGCCGCGCGCGATGCGCGACTCCCGGCGGCGCACGCGCGCTTGCAACGCGCTCCTCAGGGTGAGGGGTACCACCGGTGCTGATGTTTCATCAGTACCGGTATTCTCACCGGAGCACAGCGTCTTGCGACATCATCAGCCGCCGATGCAAACCTGCAGCCAGCGCAGGGGGCCGAGCCTGGGATGCTGCGCGGCTGGCCTGCCGCCGCATGATCCCGTTGGTAAACGGAGACATGCTTCGAACATATCAAGAACAGAATCCAACGATGATCAATGGACTGACTTTGTGTGTCGTTTTCGGCGGGCGTGAGAAGCCCCATTCGTTCGCGGCCGCCTGAAGGCAGCCTCCCGGCCCGCCTCAAAACCGTCTCGGGCGCCACAGCAGCGCCACCGCGATGACCGCCATCACCGCGAGGCCGCCCCAGCGGCCGCCAAAGCGTACCGAGGCGACCGCCACCGCGACACCGATCACCACGGCGAGCGCGGATATGAGGATCGCCTTCATGACCCGGGTCCTCCGCGCGGATGGGGTGAAGACCATGCCGGGAAACAGTCGGATTCTTACTGCTCGCATGGCGTCACCATTGCAAAGGCGCCCCTGCGCCGGATCGCTGCCGGGGATGTCAGTTCACATGGGCGATCATGGGAGGACAGCCGCAGGGCGCCGATCCGCGAAGCCTTGAATGCGCCCTGACTCAACGCGCACGTCTTCATCCGAAGTCTGTCCCGCCACCTTGTCGGCCAACGCTTCACTGACAGCCTCCACAAACAGCGCGCTCAATTGGTGGCGTTGTGGCCTGTCGAACATGGTGCGGTGATTGCCGCGCACGCAGATGACATCGACTGAGGTGCAACGGCTGGACCAGCCGAGATCGGGAGCGGCGTCAACGCGACGCTCTTCCGAGCGGAACAGCACCGTGTGCAGGTCCTGGAGCACGGGCTTCAGCGTATTGCACCAGGCCGTATGCTTGCTGGTCAGCAGTGCCTGACCGACCTGACGTCGTGGCTGGAATAGCCAGGTCTTGGGTATCGGTGATGATGGCAGTCGGGCCACCAGCCGCAGCATGTTCAGGAACCAGCGGCTTTCCACGCGCTGGTCCAGATGCATCGCCGCCGCCAGACCCTCCCAACCACGCTGGCGGATGACCGCGACGAAGTGCGGCAAGCGGCGCACGAGCGACATCCGCGGCGGCGGCCATTGGAGTCCGCCGTTGACCGGCGTTGACGCTTGCGTGTTGGTATCCAGCACCGCCAGCAAGGCAATCTCCCGGCCGACCGCCGCGAGCCTGGTCGCGACCGCATAGGCGAAATCGCCGCCCATCGAATACCCGGCGATCACCAGCCGGGACGAGCCGCACGCCGCCTCGATCTGTCGCACGATGGCAGCCAGCACCGTTTCAGCGCTGGCGCCCGGTGCCGCCAGCGCCGTCCAGTCGGGGTAAGTGACGGTCATGAAGCGCAAGGCATGCGCGCAATCGGCGCGGAACTGTGCCAGGCGCGGCTCATCTCCCGCATACCCCGGCAACAGCACCACGCAGGGCAGGTCGGTCCGTGCCGCGGCGTCGCCCTCCAGATACCTGTCGAGGCTCGCGGCGAACTCGCTCGGGCGCATGTCGCCGTGGAAGTTCTCCAACGGCAGGCTGACGTCGTATTTCTGCTCGAGATGGAAGATCAACTCGAGCAGGCGCAAGGAATCGCCGCCCGCTTCGGCAAAGGGTCTGTCGGCCTCCAGGGACTGACGGTCCATCGTGCGACGCCAAGCCTGTGCCACCGCTTCTCGCGCGCGCGGCGATGCCGCAGGGGCAGCGGGCAGCCGGGCCGACGCGGCGTTCGCACTGGCTTCGGCGATCGCCAGCAGACGGTTTTCGTCGATCTTCCGTCCCGGCAACAAAGGCATGGTATCGATCGACAGAATCTGCGTCGGCTGCATGTAGCTCGGCAAGGCGCGACGCAAACGCGCATCCAGATTCTCCAGCAGATCGGTTCCAGCGCCCTCGCGCGCCACGACGAAAGCCAGTAGCCGGATCGTCTCGCCGGTTCGGCGGGCCACCACGGCGGCGTCGGTGACCGCGGGATGACGACGCAGCACGTCTTCAATCTCGGTCGGCTCGATTCGATTTCCCGAGATCTTCAGTTGTCGATCCTTGCGGCCCAAGGTGACGAAGACACCATCGGGACGGACACGCACCAGATCGCCGGTCCGGTAGATGCGCAGCGCGCCGTCCTGGGGATCGGCGGTAAACGGATCAGGGTGCAGCTGGCCGTCGCGCCAGCTGCCCAGCGCGGTATAGCGGCTTCGGACGATGAGCTCGCCGGTTTCGCCTTCGGGCGCCGCGTTTCCCGTCTCGTCGACGATCGCGTAGTCGAACCCCGCCATGGGATACCCGGCCGGCACGCGTGCTTCCTGCAGGGACAGCCGACGCGGCACGTGCCACTGCAACATCGTCGACGCTTCGGTCGCACCGTAAGCGCTCACGATATCGCAATCGCGCGGCAACGTCCGACGCATGAGTTCGAGGTCGGCCTGCAGCAACACATCACCGCCCAGCACCGCAGTCCGTAAGCTCGACACCATCGCGCTGGCGCCATCCAGCCGGGTGATGGCGCGCCACATGGCCGGCGTCGTGGACATGATCGTGGCCCGCCTGTCGGCGATGGCATGCAGGACGGCGCCGAGGCTCGATCGCTGAAGATCCAGCTTGATCAGCGCGGCGCCCGTGATCACGCATTCCAGGATCTGGGCCAAGCCCATGATCGTGCACGGCGAATGTAGCGACATGATGACGTCGCGCTCGCTCTGGTGCGTGGCATTGATCTTCTGCGTCGCGCGGTGCAGCACGGCCCGCTGGCTCAGGACAATGCCTTTCGGTCGACCAGTGCTGCCTGAAGTATAGATGATGAACGCAGGCGCGCCGGGTCGATGCGGTATGTCGGGCAGCGTCGGCGCGCAGACATCGGCCCGCAGTGCGTCGTCGATGTCCAGGCAGGGCAGGTCGGCCGACAGCGCCAATTCGTTCTGCGCGTTTGTTGTCGAGCCAATGACAGCTGCCACCGCGGCATCGCGGATGATCTCGGCATTGCGGTCTGCCGGGTAGCTGCAATCCAGCATGACGCACGGGCATCCCGCCGCCACGCAAGCGAGCACGGCGACCTGGTAACGAGCATCATTGGGCAGCAGGACGGCGACCGGCTTGTCGGGCCTAGCGGCGCGATGGATGGCGCCGGCCAGGCGGGATACGCCGGACCATATTTCGCCATAGCTCAGGCGGCGCTCGCCATCATCGCTGGCGATGTGATCGCCAAACGCCTGCACCGTCTCGCGCAGCAGCTCGATCGCCGACCGCTCGGCGGTCTCCACCGCAAGGGGGTGGAAGGGTACCGACCGCGGTCCGTTCAGATCCATTGCCGGCCGCTGGACAGCGAGCCACGAAAGGATGGTCGCCGCATCTTGCCTCATGATGGCCTCGCACGCACACCAAGCCGTGACTGCTCTTGTGGACGCAGCCAAGCCAACCCGAACTCCTTTGCGCCGTCGACCAGTGGCGACGCGCACTATGTGTGAGGGGCCTCTTCGGAGTGGTGCCGCAGGTATTCCCGATTCAGCGACCCGCTACCGGCACACTCGCCTATGAACCTTGACGCCGGACGAGATTGCTGACATGTACCTGACGGAGGTGATTACTCGAAAACAGCCCCGATCTATTGCACGACTGACTGACTTTATTAGAACGATCATCGTATGAAGGCGAACGAAGGCAGTCAAAAATTATTTATGCAGTTGAAATTACACCATTTATTTTGTCACTGATATTAACCTCGATAGTAAGAACTACGTCGATTTTGACGGCATTCGAGCAAGTCCGCTGCCAATGCTTGAGTGAAACGTGAAGTAAATCGAGCACCTTACTGACCTATGAAGTCAAATGTCAGCCTGGCGTCACGTTGCAATTTTTCGGGGCACGCGGCGCCATGCCGTCAAAGGGCCAGGCACCAGGCTTTACTTGTTGACGGCATGACGGGCCGAAGGAGCCCCGCACGGCCCGCACTCGTCCCTTCGAAGCTGGGCATCGCCGCTTCATTGGCATGGGACGCCCTGACCGATATCGGCGCCAGCAATGATCACACAGCAAGTTTCGCCTGCTCGGCCCGCCGCAGGATGGTGCCGAGCCGGTCGTTTTGCTCCGGCGTGATGTCGCGGCCACCCTCGAAGCCGACATTGTCCATCGCCAGCTGCAGGAACCCCCGCATCCAGTCGGCGCAGAAGATGTTGTAGATCGGCAACGGCTCCTCGCCGAGCGGCGGCGGCTCGTTCTCGGCGAAAGCCGGCGGATCATCGAACACGCGCCGGGTTGGTGCCTGGGGCGGCAGGCCGGGCCGGTGATCGCGGGCGACCCGGTCGAAGCCCAGCCAGTCGATGTAGCGGTTGATGGCGTTGGCAGCCGCGCGCACCTGGCGCTCGGCGATGTCTTCCCACTTGGCGTTGGCGTTGTTTTCCACCGCCCGCACATCCTTGGCCAGCCCGTCGGCGATGCGCAGACGGTTGGCGCCGACCGCCAGTTCGTCGACCAGCCAGCCGAACTGCTGGCGATCGACGATGAAATGCGCCACGGCATGCTCATCGCCGCTGGTGCGCCGCAGCCGCTCCATCCAGTGCTGCACGGCTTCGCTGGCAAACCGGTGCGCGCGGTCGTGCAGCATCGAACTGCCGCCATCCGAGATCGGAATCGAGGCATCCTGGCCGAACACTTCGCCGAAAATATCGCCCAGGTCGATGCCGGCGCCGACCGCCTCGCCGGCCGGCTTGTCCTTGCCGTTGCCCTCCGGCTTCATGGTGGCGACGCGGAAATAGATGCCGCGCAGATCCTCTTCCTCGACCTGCAGGGCGCCGACCAGCTCGCCGAAACGCTGCGCCTTGATGCACGGACCGAGGCCGCGCAGCACCTGCTGCACCAGCTGCTGCTTCTTCTGCCGCGCGTCGGAGTCCGTGCCGCTGTGGAAGCCAGCCAGCCGGTCCGACAGGCGGCGGATCTGCTCGTCGATCTGGCCGCGCACCTGGGCGCGCTTGATCGCCGGATCGCACACCGGCGTGAGGTTGGCGACGATGTAGGAGAGGCCGCCGTCGTTAGGACGGAACGCCTCGTCCCAGGCCGTCGCCGCGTCGGTGAAATGCTGCTTGACGATGTCGTTGCCGACGAAGGCGGTGCGCAACAGGTCGCAGCGCTCCTTGAAGGTGTCGGCGATGCCGACCTCGCGGCCATCGGCATAGAGCATCAAGCGCTCGTCCTTGACCGTGGGATTGCGCAGCCAGAAGGTGTTGCGGAACGGCCGTCCGTCCCAGTTGCGCGGCCAGTCGCCGCGGAAATTGTTGAGCAGCGAGTTGTTGACGCGCGCGCCCCAGCGGCCGCTCAGCTCGGTTTCGCCCGCCTTCTGCTCGAACTCGCGGTCCATCTTGGTCAGCACCAGGAACAGACCGTTCTTCTGCCGCGCCCGCGCCTGGGCGGTTTCACCGAACGTGGCGCCGACCCAGCCTTCCATCATCGGCGACAGGTCGCGCACTTCCTGCACGCCGTCGGGAATGCACAGCAGGATGGCGGAGATCTCGCGTTCGGCCGAGAAGCGCTGGAACAGGTAGGCGACCTTGCCGCGCAGCAGCAGCTCGCGCAGCGGATTGGCGCTCTGCTTGCCGTCCTTGTCCCTGCCGGCGTCTTCCAGCTTCTCCAGCTTCAGCCGCGAGCGCGCGCCGGGGAAATCGAGCAGGTCGGTGTGATCGAAGAAGTCCCAGGGCTTGTCCTCGATGGCGATGCGCAGCTCGGCCGTCAGCGCGCACACCAGGGAACGCGGCAGCTCGCTGTCCTCGGCGCCGGGAAGCTGCGGCCGCACCTTCAGCATGTCGCCGGCGTCGGTGCCCAATCGGTCGAGGATCAGCACGTCGATGATGCTGTTCTCGCGCGGCACCAGCGCGTCGATACGGCAGTGCGCCTCTTCGGCGAAGCCCAGCTTTTTCAGGCCGGCGAAGAGATCGTTGAACAGCTTGGTGTAGGGCTCGAAGTCGTACCACAGCAGCGACCACAGGCGGGCGCGGTCGGGGCCGGCCAGCCGCGGCGCCAGATTCAGGGCCTCGCGCCAGAAATCGACGTGGAAGTCCTGGGTCATGCCCTTGAAGTAGCCGTCGAAGTACTCGATCAGGTCGAGCACATCGTCCTCGGTCAGGCCGTCGACCGGCTTGTCCTTGGCCAGCGGCCGCAACTCGCCCAGCCGCGCCCGGATCTTGTCGCTGTTGGGGCGCTGGAACGCCGCCTTCTGATGATCGAAGTCGAGGTAGAACGAATTGGCGAGGATCTTCACCAGGTCGGTCTGGGTCAGCAGCCGCAGCTCGACGGGATAGCCGGACGGGCCGTCGCTCGCCTCGGTGCTGAGCCGCGTGACCAGGCCGGTCGACTCGCGACCGCCCGGCGGGTTGATCTCGCGCAGGAAGTCGTAGCCCTTGCCGTCGAACTTGGCGGTCAGCGGCCGGCCCTCGCGGCTGGCCAGGATCGACACCAGGTACGATTTGCCGGCCTGGCTGGGGCCGAACACGCCGACGCACATCTTGCGCTTGGCGGCGCGCGCCAGCTTGCGGCTCTGGTTGCGCACCTTCTGCAACTCGGCGATCAGCGAGCTCGCCTGCTGGCCGATGCTTTCGGCGGTCGGTGCCACGTCGCGGATCCAGGCGATCGCCTCGGCGGCGGCCGTGGCCGTCGCCTCGCAGTCGCGCGACAATTTGAGATCGACTTCTTCCATCGCCGTCAGCCTGTCTTGAGCGCGCCGGTGTCGAGCCAGTAGCCCTCGGATTGGGCCAGCGTCTGCAATCGCAATGTGAGCGAACGGCGATTGACGTTGTTGCCGTCACGATCGACGACGGTCGCAATGTCGATGTTCTCGGTGTCGATGCCGCCGCGTTCGGTAGGGCGCACGCGCTTGAAGGTCACGAACAGCGGCGTGCGCCGGCTGAGCGCGTCGCCGTCGCGCTTGCTGGAGTATTCGAGGTAGTAGAGCCGCGTCGTCGGCCAGCGCTCCAGGTCGACCTGGCGGAAGCCGATCGTGACCGGGGCGCGGAACTCGAAGGGCTTCTCGGGCAGCTGGTACTCGGGGTTGTCGAGGTCGACATTGGAGAAATAGGTGTCCTGGCGCAGCAGCCGCCCGGCAAGCTCGATCGAGCCGATGTAGCGCGCCGTGCTGCGCGCCCGCAGCTTGTCGGAACGGAACGAAAAGCCCTGCAGCTGCGACTGGCCCAGCACGCAGATCATGGCGCCGACCGCCACGGTCGTCTTGGGATCGCCGACCCGCAGCCGGTTGTCGCGGAACGGATACCAGTCGCCGACGCGATACTCGTGCAGCGGCACCACCCGGTCGGGCGACAGCGGCAGCAGCTTCAGCGCCAGCGATTTCATGGCCGGCAGCCGCGAGGGCCGACCGGTCAGCAGCAGCAGGTCGCAATCGTAGGTGTAGACCAGCTCGCACAGCGGCGTGAGCACGTTCTTGATCTCGGCCTGCACCGTGTCATCGATGCCCTGCAGGTCGATCGGCACCAGGACCTTGCGCAGGTCGAAGTCGCGGGCACCGCGCTTGCGCGCCGCTTCGTTGACGAAGGCGATGACCTCGGACGACGGCCGCGTGCCGGGGCCGAAGAACGAGTCGAAGGCGCGGGCTTCGGGGGCGGGCGTCGCCTCGAGCGGCTGGTAGCCCTCGCAGGCCAGCAGCAGTTCCAGGGCGATGGGGCTGGCGACCTGGAGCGCGAACTGGCGGCGCAGGTTCTGGGTCT
>DATEIF010000725.1:0-10884 GCA_035279205.1 Vineibacter sp. | reverse complement strand
CCGGGCCCGGGCGGCCGAATCGTCGAGCCAGGCGAAGATCATGCAGTTCGTTTCCGGCTTGGGATTGCCGGCCGTGGTCAGCGTGAAATAGACGATGACCGAGACGCCAGGCAGCGTGCCACCGGCGCCGGCGGCATCGCCGTAGTCGTCGATCTCGAAGCGCTGGGCGGCGAGTGTCCAGCTCGCCGCTTTGAGCTGGCCGTACCACTGCGCGAAGGCCGTGAACTCGCTACCCACCGCGCCAGACCCGCTATCGGCGATGTAGCTGCGCAGGTCGGCCATCAGCCTCTCGGCCAGCGGATTGACCTTGGATGCCAGAGCCTGGCGCCGTTCCGCCGTCGTGCGGGGAACCCCGGTCCGCTGCAGCAGCGCTTCCCATTCGGCCGGCGTCAGCCACACGCCCGCCAGCGTTGCCGGCAGCGCGTCGCGGCGCAGTGCCTCCTCGATCTGACGCAGGGTCGCGGCGTCGGCGAAGATGGCGCCGCATTCGCCGCGCTGGGCGGCCGCCAGGACACCGTTCTTGTCGAAGGCAGCGACGTCGGCACCGCCCAACGCCAGATGCGGCGGCAGATTGGCGCGCCAGCCCTGGATCGCGGCGGCGACCGCCGGGCGCATCTCGTCCTCGAGCACCGCACAGATGCGCCGCGAGCTGCCGCCCAGCAGCAGCAGGCCCATGCCCTGCAGCGAGCCGTCGCGCAGGCCCGCCAGGACGTCGCGCTCGCGCTGCAGGCGGTCACGTGCCGCTGCGATGTCGGCCGCGGTGACCATGGTCAGGGGCGTCAGGCGCCGCTCGACAATGTCCGTCACCAGGCCGCGCAGGCTCTCCGGCGGCAGCGCCTGGAACAGCCGCCGCTCGATGGCCACGATGTCGAACGGACGGCGGTTGTCGGGGCACGGCGTGCTGACATCGGTCACGATCCGGGTCGCGCCATGACGCTCCAGCACAATGCGCACGGCGGCGCTGACCTCGGGTCCGCCCGTCCATCCCAACGCGGCGCACGGCGCCACACGGCCGTCGCGGAAGATCACCTGCCCCTGCTGATTGCGTGTGCCGTTGGGCGCATCCGACGTTTCATTGAAGAACAGCAGCACGTCCTGCGGGTCGCCTTCCGCCAGCTCCCGCAGCCGCGTGACCACAGCCGCCGGCGGCTGCGGTGGTTCCGGCGGCTTGACGTCACCGGGTCCGGGCCTGTCCGTATTGCCGGTCACCGGCCCGGGACCACTGGTCCCCGGCCCGCCGGTTCCAGGACCGCCCGTTCCAGGCCCACCGGTGGCTGTGTCCTTACCCGGCGGCTTGGTGCCCGGCTTGGTGCCTTGCTGCTGTTCCGTCGGCCGTGGCTGCGGTTGTGGCTGGGGCTGAGGTTGAGGACGGACTTGCGGTTGCGGCTGCTGCCGCGGGGCACAGGTTCCCCTGAAGACGCATTCGAGGTCCGGCGCATTCTGCGCCTGCGCCGCCACCACCCACAGCGAGACGACAGCCGCCGTCAGCGCCGTGACCCATGTCGCGGCGCCGGCAACGATGCTGCCCGGCCTATGGTGTTCCATAGCGTGCCTGCGCTGCACCCGAGGGCAGGCCGATGACCATGGTCACCGCGCCGCCGTTGGGTGTCACGCCACGGCCGACGGTGTGATCCTTGGGATTATGCCCCTGATCGTACTGCAGCTGGCCCGTGGCCGTGAAGCGCGCCGCCGGACAGTTCAGGCTGAAGTTGCCCGAAAACGCGCCGGGGATCGTGATGCTGCCGGTGCAGACCTTGGCGCCGGTCGGCGTATAGACGGTGAGCGCACCGCTCTCGCCGGGCCGGAACTGCAGGCCGAACTCGGTATAGCCGTGCACCCGCGTCGAGCGTCCCTGGGCGTCGCGGTAGAACAGCGACAGTGGCGCATAGCCCATGGTCGGCAATTCGCCGGGGTCAAGCCGGTACTTGTCGCGGCCGATCACGATCCGGCATTCGCACGACACGGCGTAATTCTCGCCCAGCGAACCATACCGCTGCAGGTTGTTGCGGCAGGTCCGCAGCGCCTCCTCACGCGTGTCGCGATCGCTCATGGTGGGCTTGGAATAGACATCGACGTAGAAATAGACGCACTGCTTGGGCATCGGCATGGCGATGAACTTGTGCATCGCCACCTTGGTCTCCGAGCTGTCGAAGTAGCGCTTGCGTAAATCCGGAAAGCGCAGGAAGACCGGATCATTCTCATTGACGATCTGCGCCACGGCAGGGCCGCCGGTCACGAGTCCGGCCAGCAGGATCAATCCCGATAATCCAAACAGTTTGCGCATTCCTATCTCTCGCCCATCGATATGCGCTTGATTGTCGAGCGATGCGCGATAGCTGTCAACGCGCGGGGCGACCGTCCCTCGCTACACTCGGGATGACAGGGACGCCTTGGCCAGCCGATCGAAGGCCATCAGCTCTTCCAGCAGCCCCGGCAGCTGTCGCAATGGCACCATGTTGGGGCCATCGGATGGCGCCTGGTCGGGATCGGGATGGGTCTCGATGAATACCGCCGCCACGCCGACAGCGACGGCCGCGCGCGCCAGCACCGGGACATACTGGCGCTCGCCACCAGAGGTGGTGCCCTGCCCGCCTGGCTGCTGCACCGAGTGGGTGGCATCGAACACCACGGGGTAACCATTGGCGGCCATGATCGGCAGCGCCCGCATGTCGCTGACCAGCGTGTTGTAGCCGAAGCTGGCGCCGCGCTCGCACTGCAGGACGTTGTGGTTTCCGGTCGAGGCGATCTTGGCCACCACGTTCTTCATGTCCCAGGGCGCCAGGAACTGGCCCTTCTTGACGTTGACGGCGCGGCCGGTATCGCCCGCCGCCAGCAAGAGGTCGGTCTGGCGCGACAGGAAGGCGGGAATCTGCAGCACGTCGACCACCTCGCCGACCGGCTTGCATTGGCCGGCGTCGTGGACGTCGGTCAGCACCGGCATGCCGGTCGTCTCGCGCACCTCGGCCAGGATCGGCAGGGCAAGCTCCATACCGATGCCGCGCGGGCTGTTGGCGGACGTGCGGTTGGCCTTGTCGAATGAGGTCTTGTAGATCAGGCCGATCCCCAGCTTGCTCGAGATCTCCTTCAGCGCCGCGCTGACCTCCAGTGCATGCGCCCGGCTCTCCAGGGCGCAGGGGCCGGCGATGACGGCCAGCGGCTTGTCATTGGCGATCTCGATCTGTCCGACCCGGACGCTGCGTTGGGCGATGCTGGCGGTGCTCGACATAGGGCCTGCTCCGTGGATGCGGCCGGGGTGATAGGCGCATTGCGCCGCATTGCCAAGCCGTCCCTCTGGCCATCACACTCCATCGTAACTACGTCACGATCAAGACAGGACCGGAGGATCGCGCATGACAGCACCCGATGACGACGAACCCATCGAGGTCTCCTCCCCTGTCTGCTACGCCCACGAATTCGAGGACTATGCACGGCCGCCGCGGCTGCAGGCCGCCGAGCTGACGGCTTTCCTCAATGTCCTGCTGGAAAGCGAGCGCGCCGGCGCCCGCGTGCTGGCACGCTGGTGCCACGAAGCGACGCCCGATGCCGGCGTCGGCGCCGATACGCTGGCGGCGGTGCGCGACGATGAAGCCCGCTACTGCGCCGGGCTGACCGAGCACCTGCAGCGCCTGGGCGCCGAGCCCTCGCACGCTACTGGCCGGTTCTACGACAAGGCGATGACGATCGCGGCCTGGCCCGACCGGCTGCGCTTCCTCGACAAGGGCCAGAGCTGGGTGGCGCGCGAGATCCGCGACAAGCTGCCGCGGATCGAGGACCAGGCGCTGTCGGCGTTCCTGCAGGAGATGCTGGAGCGGCACGAGCACAACCTGAAGCTCTGCGCGGTTTAGGTCCCCTCTCCCGCAAGCGGGAGGGTGAGGGCCCGTCGCGCGTAGCGCGATGGGAGGGTGAGGGATTACAGACGCTGTTGGGCCCTCACCCGCCGCGCGCTGGTCGCGCGCGTCGACCTCTCCCGCTTGCGGGAGAGGTAAATTACACCAGCCGGCTCTGGGTCTTTGCGGCGCCGATGAAGGATTTGAACAGCGGGTGCGGCGTCAGGGGGCGTGATTTCAGCTCGGGGTGGTACTGCACGCCGATGAACCAGGGATGCGTCGGGATCTCGACGATCTCCGGCAGCAGGCCGTCGGGCGACATGCCGGAGAATTTCAGGCCCACCGTCTCCAGGCGGTCCTTGTAATTGATGTTCACCTCGTAGCGGTGGCGATGGCGCTCGTGAATGCGCTCGCTGCCGTAGATGTCGTGCACCTTGGTGCCGCGCTCGAGCACCGCCTCGTAGGCGCCCAGCCGCATCGTGCCGCCGAGATCACCCGCGGCGCTGCGCTTCTCGAGCTCGTTGCCCTTCATCCACTCGGTCATCAGGCCGACCACGGCCTCCTGGCAGGGGCCGAACTCGGTCGATGACGCGCCCTCGATGCCCAGCAGGTTGCGCGTGGCCTCGATGACCGCCATCTGCATGCCGAAGCAGATGCCGAAATAGGGCACGTTGCGCTCGCGCGCGAAACGCGCCGCCTGGATCTTGCCCTCGGCGCCGCGCTCGCCGAAGCCGCCTGGCACCAGGATGCCGTGCACGTTCTCCAGGTGCACGACCGCATCCTCGCGCTCGAAGATCTCCGAGTCGATCCACTCCAGGCGCACCTTGACGTTGTTGTGGATGCCGCCATGGGTCAGCGCCTCGCCCAGCGACTTGTAGGCGTCGAGCAGCACCGTGTACTTGCCGACCACGGCGATGCTGACCTCGCCTTCGGGCTCGCGGATGCGGCGCACCAGCCCGTGCCACTGGTCGATCTGCGGCTCGCTCTCGTAGGGCAGGCCGAAGTGGCGGCAGACCTCGCGGTCGTAGCCCTGCGCATGGTAGGCGACCGGCACCTGGTAGATCGTGTCGACGTCGCGCGCCTCGATCACGCATTCCGGCCGCACGTTGCAGAACAGCGCGATCTTGCGCCGCTCGTTGGGCGGAATTTCGCGATCGCTGCGGCACAGCAGCAGGTCGGGCTGGATACCGACGCTCAGCAGCTCCTTCACCGAGTGCTGCGTCGGCTTGGTCTTCAGCTCGCCGGCGGTCGACACCCACGGCAGCAGGGTCAGATGCACGTACATCGTGCGCTCGCGGCCGAGCTCATTGCCGAGCTGGCGGATCGCCTCGAGGAACGGCAGGCCCTCGATGTCGCCCACCGTGCCGCCGATCTCGACCAGGACGAAATCCTCCTTGTCGGTGTCGGCGACGATGAACTCCTTGATGGCGTCGGTGATGTGCGGAATCACCTGCACCGTGGCGCCGAGATAATCGCCGCGGCGCTCGCGCGCGATCACGGTCGAGTAGATCCGGCCGGTGGTGATATTGTCGCTCTGCCGGGCGTCGACGCCGGTGAAGCGCTCGTAGTGCCCGAGATCGAGGTCGGTCTCCGCCCCGTCGTCGGTCACATACACTTCGCCGTGCTGATACGGGCTCATGGTGCCCGGATCGACGTTCAGGTAAGGGTCGAGTTTGCGCAGGCGCACCCGGTAGCCGCGGGCCTGCAACAGGGCGCCCAGCGCCGCTGACGACAGTCCTTTCCCCAGAGAGGAAACCACGCCGCCTGTAATAAAGATAAAGCGTGCCATGGACCTTCTACCTACTACAGATTGGGGTACTTGGTCACGTTTTTTCGATCGGCCGGCGACTGTGGAAAACGGTCGCAGCGGCCGCCAAGGACCGCAAAACGTGCCCAAAAACAAAGGCGAACGCCGCCGGCGTTCGCCTCTGGACAGAAAGAGCCGGGTTCAGCGCGTCGGCGTCGAGGGGCCCGACGGCGCCGGCGGCGTGCCGGTGGACGGTGTGCCGGGGGCGCTCTGCCCTGCCGGCGGCTTGCCCTGCTCCATGAACGACGACGGCTTGCTGTGCGTTCCGGCCAGGATCGCCAGCGCAATGCTGGTGGCGAAGAACGTGCCGGCGAGAATCGCGGTCGTGCGGGTGAGCAGGTTGGCCTGGCCGCGCGCGCTCATGAACGAGTCGCTACGCCCCATGCCCAGTCCACCACCCTCGCTCCGCTGCAGCAGCACCGCGATGACCAGACTAACGGCGATCAGCACGTGGATCGCCAGCACGACATTCTGAATCGCCAGCATGTCCCGGACCTCGAATCATGCCGAACGCACTTCACTCGGCCATGATTCCTCTTGCCGCGGGTTCTAGGCTCTTTGATGGCACGATGCCAGCATGATCGTGGCGTTTCGCCGCTTTTCAAAAACGTGTGGTCGAAATGCCACAGCAGTGCTCACGGACTGTTGCAGCGCGGCCACGAATCGTCGCTTCTCGTGATCGCGTGTGCGCAGCCGTCTGGAATTTTATCAGCCGAGCGGATGATGCGCGGCGGCGGTGAATGTGCGTGCCGCCGCGCGGCCGCCGTCACGCCGCCGCGGCGATCGCCAGGAAGTCCGCCGCCTTGAGGCTGGCACCGCCGATCAGGCCGCCGTCGACGTCGGCGATGGCCAGCAGCTCGCCAGCATTCGACGGCTTCATCGAGCCGCCGTAGAGAATGCGCACGCCATCGGCGCCACCCATCAGGCGGCCGAGCACGGCGCGGATATGGCGGTGGGCTTCATCGACCTCGGCCACGGTCGGCGTCTTGCCGGTGCCGATCGCCCACACCGGCTCGTAGGCAACGACCAGCCGGTCCGCCGTGGCGCCCGAGGGCACGCTGCCGGTGAGCTGGGTCTCGAGGACGGACAAGGTGCGCCCGGCTTCGCGCTCGGCCAGCGTCTCGCCGATGCAGACGATGGCCACCAGCCCGGCCCGCCAGGCGGCCTCGGTCTTGGCGCGCACGCCGGCGTCGGTCTCGCCATGATCGGTGCGCCGCTCGGAGTGGCCGAGGATGACGTAGCGCGCGCCGGCGTCGGCCAGCATCTCGGCGCTGATGTCGCCGGTATGGGCACCACTGGGCTGGGCGTGGCAGTCCTGGCCGCCCACGGCGACGGCGCTGCCGGCCAGCGCCGCGGCGATGCGCGCCACCAGGATGGCCGGCGGGCAAACCAGCAACTCGACATCACCGCCGGCCGGCGCCCCGGCCGCGACAGCCTTGGCCAGCGCCACGCCGTCGGCTCCCAGGCCGTTCATCTTCCAGTTACCGGCGATCAGTGTGCGGCGGGCCATCGCATTGCCTCATGGTCGACTTTTGGAGGCGCCCCCTCTATCACGGCCGCCGGCCGGCTCCAACCGCGGCCCACAATTCGCCATCATCTTGGCCTTGTCGTGGAAAGCCTTGAAATGGCGTGGTGATTCGGCGTTGCCGGCAGGTGTGGGCGGATGTTAGCTATGGCGCCGCTGGCGCCGCGCACCGCTGGTGGCGCATGTTCGGAGAGTCATGAGCAGGTTCAGGAAAATTGCCGGTGCGATCACGCTGGCCCTGGTGCTGGGTGTGATCCTGGTCGCCTTCGTGCTGGGCGACGTCGCCGGCGTCAGCGGCGCCTTGCGCATGGCGAGCGCGGATCCCGTCGTTTCCCGCATCGGCGGCTGGCATCTGGGGCCGTTCACCCTGGGCGGCACCACGATCAAGGGCCGCGAGGTGCGCGACCAGTTCAGCCGCGAGCTGGAGCAGATCAACAGCCGGTCCGGGACACGGCTGAGCAACGACCAGGCGATCATGCTGGGGCTGCCGACCCGCGCCCTGCGCAATCTCGAGCAGCGCATGCTGCTGGACCGCGCCATCGCCGACCTCGGCATCGTCGTCTCCGACGATCAGATCCGCCAGAACATCGCCCAGACGCCGGCCTTCTACGGGCCAGACGGCCAGTTCAGCCGCGCCCAGTTCCAGGGCGTGCTGCAGAACCTGCGCCTCACCGAGGGCCAGTATATCGCCGACCTGCGCCGCGATATCGCGCTCGGCCAGATGCTGGGCATGACCGGCGGCGTCGCCACGCCCAAGATCGTGCGTGATGCCCTCTTCCGCTACCGGCGCGAGCAGCGCGTCGCCGAGGTGGTGGCGGTCCAGGGCGCCAAGATGACCGACGTGCCGGCGCCCACCGACGAGCAGATCAAGACGTATTACGACGCCAACGCCAAGCGCTTCGACCTGCCCGAGCGCCGTTCGCTATCCTTCATCGCCTTGACGCCCGAAGACGTCGCCGGCGACGTGCAGGTGACCGAGGAGCAGCTGCGCAGCACCTTCAACGACCGCAAGGCCGACTTCGACAAGCCCGAGAAGCGCGACATCGACCAGGTCCTGGTCAATGACGAAGCGCAGGCCAAGAAGATCGCCGAGCTGGTGGCGGGCGGCAAATCGCTGGAGGACGCCAGCAAGGAAGCCGCCGGCAAGGACGTCATCAAGCTCGGCACGATGACGCAGCGCGACCTGCCGGGCGAGCTGGCCAAGGCCGCCTTCGAGCCGAAGGAACCAGGCCTGGCGGCGCCGGTGAAGACCGGCCTGGGCTGGCATGTCGTGCGCATCAACAAGATCGAGCCGGGCCAGACGGCGACGTTCGAGTTGGTCAAGGACCAGCTGGAGCGGGAATACCGCGCGCAGGTCGCCCCCGACCTGCTGGTCAAGCGCATCGAGGAGCTGGAGAAGACCCTGGCCCGGGTCGACAACCTCGATACCGCCGCCGAGCAGCTGCACCTGAAGGTGCGCAAGGCCGAGGACGTCGATGCCGAAGGCCGCGACGCGGCCGGCAAGGTCGTGGTCGATGGCCCATGGGCCGCCGACCTTCTGGCGGCCGCGTTCCGGCTGCGCGGCGGCGAGACCGGCGGCGTCGGCGAGACCAAGGCCGGCCATCTCTATGTCGTGCGCGCCGACAAGGTGACGCCCACGCGCACGCCGTCGCTGGACGAGGCCAAGGATCGCGTGACCGCCGCCTGGACCGAGATCGAGCGCCGCAAGCTCGCCGTCACGCGCGCCAAGGAGATCGCCGACCGCGCCAATGCCGTGGCCGAACTGGCGGCGCTGGCCCGCACGGTGCGCTCGGAGGTGAAGACCTCGCAGGCGATCACCCGCACCCAGACCGATGCCGCTGCCGGCCTGGCGGGCCCGCTGGTGGCCAAGCTGTTCGAGCTGGAGCTGGGCAAGGCGGCCGCGGTCACCACCGACGACGGCGCCGCCGTCGTGCGCCTGCGCGAGATCGTGCCCGCCGACCCGGCGACGGCGGCCGCCGAAGCCGAGAAGCTGGGCAAGGAGCTCGACACCGCTGGGGCCAACGACCTCGCCGGCCAGCTGGTGGCGACGCTCGAACGGCGCTACGGCCTGCAGCGCGACGCGGCGGCCTTCGCCTCGCTGTTCCGCACCGAGCAACAGCAATGACGGCGCCTTTGGACCGCGCGTGTCCGCACGCGCATTCGCTCGCAGCGAAGCGAAGAGCGAAAGATTGTCGGCGCTTGCGCGCCGATGCGCGTGTGGACACGCGCGGTCCGAAAGGCACCCTTCTTCCTCATCGATGGCGTTGGTGACGTTCTCGCACCCCCCAACGCCACGCCGGGATTCCCGGCCTTCGATGAGATCCGTGTCATGACCGTCTTTCCTGCATTCGAGTCGTTCGCTGCCACCTATGCGGCCGGCAAGCCGCAACTCGTGTGGACCCGCCTGGTTGCCGACCTCGAGACTCCCGTCTCGGCGATGCTGAAGCTCGCCGATGGCCGGCCCAACGCGTTCCTGCTCGAGTCGGTCGAGGGCGGCGCCGTGCGTGGCCGTTATTCGATCCTCGGCTTCAAGCCCGACGTGATCTGGCGCTGTGTGCGCGGCAAGGCCGAGATCAACCGCACCGCGCGCGTCGATCTCAATGCCTTCCAGCCGCTGGACGGCAAGCCGCTCGACACGCTGCGGGCGCTGATCGCCGAGTGCCGCATGGACATTCCGCCCGAGTTGCCGCCGATGGCGTCGGGGCTGTTCGGCTTCCTGGGCTACGACACCGTGCGGCAGATGGAGCCGCGCATCCCGGACAAGAATCCCGATCCGCTGGATCTGCCCGAAGCGATCATGCTGCGGCCCACCATCATCTGCATCTTCGATCGGCTCGCCGACATGGTGTCGCTGGTGACGCCGGTGTGGCCCGCGGCAGGCATGACGGCGGAGGCGGCCTATGCGCTGGCCGGCGAGCGGCTGGCCGATGTGGTGGCCGATCTCGATCGCTCCCTGCCCTATCGCCGCGAGGCGACGGCGGCGACGCACGCCGCGCCCGAGCCGGTGGCCAACATGACCAAGCAGCAGTTCCAGGACATGGTGGCGCGCTGCAAGGAATACATCCACGCCGGCGATGCCTTCCAGATCGTGCCCTCGCAACGCTTCGCCGTGCCGTTCCGCCTGCCGCCGATCGCGCTCTACCGCGCCTTGCGGCGCATCAACCCGTCGCCGTTCCTGATCTATTTCGACTTCGGCGACTTCTCCATCGTCGGCTCCTCGCCCGAGATCCTGGTACGCCTGCGCGATGGGATCGTCACGGTGCGGCCGCTGGCCGGCACCAAGCCGCGCGGCGCCACGCCGGAAGAAGACGCGGCGCTGGCGCATGAGCTGCAGACCGATCCCAAGGAGCGGGCGGAGCATCTTATGCTGCTCGACCTGGCGCGCAACGACGTCGGCCGCGTTGCCAAGCTGGGCTCGGTCAAGGTGCGCGAGCAGTTCGTGATCGAGAAGTACAGCCACGTGCAGCACTTGAGCTCGCACGTCGAGGGCACGATCGAGGACGGTCTCACGGCGCTCGACGCGCTGGTTGCCGGCTTCCCCGCCGGCACGCTCTCGGGCGCGCCCAAGGTGCGCGCGATGGAGATCATCGACGAGCTCGAGCCGGTGCGGCGCGGTATCTATGCCGGCGCCGGCGGCTACATCTCGGCCAACGGCTCGATGGACACCTGCATCGTGCTGCGCACTGCCGTGATCAAGGACGGCAAGATGGTGGTGCAGGCCGGCT
>DATEIF010000724.1:0-6087 GCA_035279205.1 Vineibacter sp. | reverse complement strand
CATCCTGCCTGGAACCTTGTCGGGCGGGTGCATTTCCATCTGGCCGAGAACCGCAAGGACGAAGAGGCGCCGTTCGCCTTCATGGCGTCCTACACCACGCGATTGTCGGCGCAGGCCAAGGCGCAGCACCTGCCGCTGGGGCAAGCCCTGCAGGAATATGCCGGTGCGAAGAACCGCGAGCGCTTGTTGTCCCTGCTGATGCCCGTGCAGCGTGCGGCGGAGCGCTGCGACTGGCTGAAAGCGATGGTTGCTTCCGGCGAGATCTATCATCCGTTGCGCTGGCGCCCGCAACAGGCGGTGCAGTTGCTGAAGGACGTGCCTGATCTGGAAAGCGCCGGCGTTGTCGTGCGCATGCCAGCAACGTGGCGCATGAACCGGCCGGCGCGCCCACAGGTGAAGGCCACGGTCGGTGGCAGCCCGCCAGGCCAACTCGGGCTCGGCGCGCTGCTCGACTTCCGCATGGAGGTGACGCTCGATGGCGAGACGCTGTCGGCGGCGGAGATCAAGCGCCTGCTGGCTCAAACCGAAGGGCTGGCCTTCATCCGTGGCAAGTGGGTCGAAATCGATCCTGAGCGACTGAGCCGGACCCTGGGGCAATTCGAGGCGATCGAGCGCCGGGCCGCTGCCGAGGGCCTGTCGTTTGGCGAGGCCATGCGTCTGGTGGCAGGTGCCGGCATCGCCGGCGACGCGGACGGCCAGGCCGATATCGCCTGGAGCCAGACCGTTGCCGGACCTTGGCTTGCGCAGACGCTGGCGGATTTGCGCCATCCGGACGGTACCCGGGGTGTCGATCCCGGCCGTGCGCTGGCGGGCACATTGCGGCCTTACCAGCAGGCGGGCCTGCATTGGCTGCACCTGCTCGCCCGACTCGGGCTCGGTGCGTGCCTGGCAGACGACATGGGGTTGGGCAAGACCATCCAGGTCCTGTCGTTGCTGCTGGTGCTGAAGCAGCAGGCCACCGGCCCGCGCAAGCCGTCATTGCTGGTGGCGCCGGCATCGCTGCTTACCAACTGGGCGGCGGAGATCGCCCGCTTCGCGCCGGACCTGAAGGTGGTTGTGGTTCATCCTTCGGTCATGCCGCCGGAAACCTTGAAGTCGGATGGCGCCGACGCGTTGGCCGGCATCGATCTTGCCATCACCAGCTATGGCTTTCTCGCCCGCGTGCCGTGGCTGGCGGCGACGTCGTGGCGGCTCGCGGTCATCGACGAGGCCCAGGCGATCAAGAATCCGGGTGCCAAGCAGACCCGCACGGTCAAGCAGCTGCGGGCCGATGCGCGCATCGCGTTGACCGGCACGCCGATCGAAAACCGACTTGGCGATCTATGGTCGATCTTCGACTTCATCAATCCAGGCCTGCTGGGATCGTCCAAGCAATTCTCGTCCTACGCCAAGCGGCTTGCCGACGGCGATCTGCCCAACCCCTACGGTCCCCTGCGCGATCTCGTGCGGCCCTACATCCTGCGCCGCATGAAGACCGACAAGAGCATCATCGCCGACCTGCCGGACAAGGCCGAGGTCAAGGCGTACTGTGCGTTGAGCCGCAGGCAGGCTGCGCTCTACCAGCAGGCGGTCAGCGAGCTCGCCGACCAGCTCGCGGCAGCCGACGGCATCGCCCGCAAGGGCGTGATCCTGGCCATGCTGATGCGGCTCAAGCAGATCTGCAATCATCCCTCGCAGTGGCTAGGCGACCATGCCTGGACAGAGGGAGACAGCGGCAAGCTCGCGCGCCTGCGCGAGATCACCGAGGAGATCGCCGCGCGACAGGAAAAGGTGCTGATCTTCACCCAGTTCAGGGAGACGACGGCGCCCCTGGCCGCCTTCCTGGGCTCGGTGTTCGGTCGCGATGGCCTGGTGCTGCACGGCGAGACCGCGGTTGGCAAACGGCGTGACCTGGTGCGGCGCTTCCAGGATGATGACGACGTGCCGTTCTTCGTGCTGTCGCTCAAGGCCGGGGGCGCCGGACTCAATTTGACCGCGGCCTCGCACGTGATCCATTTCGACCGCTGGTGGAATCCGGCTGTTGAAAACCAGGCGACCGATCGTGCATTCCGCATCGGACAGACCAAGAATGTGCTGGTGCACAAGTTCGTCTGCCGCGGCACCATCGAGGAAAAGATCGACCAGATGATCGAAACGAAGCGACAGCTTGCGGGCGATTTTCTGACCGGCGGTGCCGATGCGGTCCTGACCGAGATGAAGGATGACGATTTGCTGCGGCTGGTGGCCCTCGACCTGACGACCGCGATGAAAGAGGGCTAGGTGATGGGCTGGTATGAGTTCAAGCCCTACGTCTCGGTCGCCGAAAGAAAGCTGGAGGCGGCACGTCGCCTGGCCAAGCTCAAGAAGAAGGGGCGCACGGTTGCGCCGGTGACCATTGCCGGCCGCAAGATCGCCGAGAGCTTCTGGGGGATGTCGTGGTGCCAGAACCTCGAACGCTACAGCGACTACGCGACACGCCTGCCGCGGGGACGCAGCTATGTGCGTAACGGCTTCGTTGTCGACCTGCAGGTGGCCAAGGGGCAGGTCACGGCGGTTGTCAGCGGATCCGATCTCTACGACGTCAAGGTGTCGATCACGCCCGTAACGCCGGCGCGGTGGAAGGCGATCTGCCGGGATTGCGCCGGATCGATCGACTCGCTGGTGGAACTGCTCCAGGGCCGCATGGCCAAGGGCGTCATGGACCGGGTCTGCCGCAAAGGCGACGGCCTGTTCCCGGCGCCGGGCGAAATCAAGCTCTCGTGCAGCTGCCCGGACTGGGCCGGCATGTGCAAGCACGTCGCGGCGGTGCTCTATGGCGTGGGCGCCCGGCTCGATCACGAGCCCCAACTGCTCTTCCTGCTGCGCGGCGTCGATGAGGCCGACCTGTTGGCCCATGCCGACAAGGACTTGCCGCTGGCAAAGGCGGCGCCCGCCGGCAATATCCTCGATAGCGCTGATGTGGCGGCCCTGTTCGGATTGGAGATGGCCGACGGCGCTGCCGTGAACGCGCTGCCGTCGCGACGCGGCAGGTCTGCGAAACCGCGTACCGGCAAGGCGCTCAGCGCCAAAGCACCGGCAAAGAAAAAGCGCGGGCGTGGGCGAGCATAGCCATCACGGCTGTCATCCCGCCTGCCACGATCAACCCGTGAGGCGCGCACGAAACAACGTGCTGCCGTCCGGCAGGCGCGACCTGGAGATATCCCGGAAGCCGGCCTCGGTCATCCACGCGCGATACTGACCTTCAGTGTACGATTCGCCGTGGCGATAGAGGTTCAGGAAGGTGAGGTTCAGAAAGACACCCTCAGGCGGGCCCAGGCGGTCGTCATCGACGACCCCCGACCCGGCAATGGCGATCTCGCCTGCGGGTGTAAGGCAACGCGCCGCGTTCAGGATCGAACGGCGCGCCTGGTCCGGCGGCAGGACCTGGACGACGGCCTTCAGGATCGCCAGATCGTGCCGACCGATCGATGGCGCGACAGTGATGTCGCCCGCTTCGACAACCACGTCGTCGGCACCGTATTCCGACAGGATCTCTGGCGCGACCGCGGCGACCGTCGGGAGTTCCATCAGCGTCGCCGCCATGTTCGGCCACCGCTCGCGAAGTCCGACGAGAATGGTCCCCGGGCCGCCGCCGATGTCGATCACCGAGCCGATCGCCGAGAGATCGATCTCCCGGGCCAGGTGTCGGCCGAAAATCACCCCGCCCGGCGCGAGCATGCGGCTGAAGGCCGCCGCATCCTGCGGCCCCGCTTCGGAAAAGTCGTGCAGCGCCGCCGGCCGGTTCTGTCGCAGCGACTCTGCGGTCAGCAGGTCGGCTCCCCAGATCTCGCGCAGGAGCGCGTGATCGCCGCCGCGATAGGTCGGCTTTGACGCGTCGAGGAAGGCCGCCGCTTCGGCGCCGTTGCGAAATCGACCATCCTTGACGTCGAGGAGACCGATGCTGGCGAGCGCGTAGAGCAGCCGCGACAGACGAGCGGGCTCGACGTTGAGCGCGGCCCCGAGGTCGTCGGCCGTCATCGCGCTGCCACCGAGCCGGGTGAAGAGGCCAAGCTCCAGGCTGGCGCGAAGCGCCAAGGCGGGGGGCACCGCTGCGATCAGCTTGTCGATCCGATCGGAATCCACCATCTCACATCCCCTGTCCAGGAACCCCATCTACCATCGGCGGACAACCACATGTATCGCGGCGTTACGGCTGGCATCCCGTTACCCGAAGCGCGTAGCATGGCGCCGGAGCGCACGCAGGGGAGGTCGGCCGTGGGCGAGACCCGCACCGTCAAGGGCTGTTGTCCGCTGGATTGCCAGGACACATGCAGCTGGGTTGCCGAGGTGGACCAGGGCCGCGTCGTGTCGGTGCGCGGCGCCAAGGATCATCCTTTCACCCGCGGCGTCCTGTGCGCCAAGGTCAACGACTACCCCACGCGCACCTATGCCCCCGATCGGCTGCTGCATCCGCTGCGGCGGGTAGGGCCCAAGGGATCCGGCCAGTTTGAGCGCATCTCCTGGGATGCGGCGCTCGACCTGATCGCAGAGCGCTTCACGACGATTGCGGCAACCCATGGACCAGAGGCACTGCTGCCGCACCGCTACCTGGGCTCGATGGGCATGGTGCAGTGCCGCAGCCTGATGCGGCTGTTCCACGCGCTGGGCGCGAGCCGGGTGGGCGGTGGTATCTGCGCCGTCTCGTATGTGGCCGGCGCGGCGGAAGGGCTGCCGTTGGGCTTCGACCCCGAGGACATTGCCGAGAGCCGCCTGATCCTCCTGTGGGGCGTCAACATCCTCTCGACATGCCATCACCACTGGCATTTCGTTCAGGAGGCCCGTCGACGCCACAACGCGCGGGTCATTTGCATCGATCCCGTCCGCACGCGCACGGCCCGGCAATGCGACGAGCATGTCGCGCTGCGTCCCGGTACCGACGCCGTGCTCGCGGCCGGCATGGCCCATGTCATGCTGGAAGAGGGCCTGGCCGACCTCGACTACGCTCGCACTGTCTGTGCCGACCTCGATGCTCTCGTGCAGGGCGTCGCGCCGTGGACGCCGGCGCGCGTGGCCGAGGTGTGCGGGATTGCACCGGAAACCGTGGTGCGCCTGGCGCGTGAATTCGCCGCCGCGCGTCCGGCGGTGATCCGCGCCGGCGTCGGCGTGCAGCAAAACAGGCACGGCGAGGCCTTCGTGCGTGCCGTGCATGCACTGGCGGTGCTGGGCGGCCACTGGCAGCACCGCGGCGGCGGTGTGCTGGCGATCGCGCGGCCCGATCTCAATCAGCTGCGTCCCGAACGGGCCGATCTGATCCCGGCCGGCACGTCGCCCCGCATCCTCGATATGGCGCGGCTGGGCGAGACCCTGACCGATCCGACACTCGATCCGCCCATCCATGGGTTGATGGTGTGGGGTACGAACCCGGCCGTGGTGCAGCCAGATGCCGGCCGCGTGCGGCAAGGACTGGCGCGCGAGGATCTGTTCACCGTCGTCGTCGAGCATTTCCTGACCGACACCGCCCGCTTTGCCGACGTGATCCTGCCGTCGACGACGCAGCTGGAGCATTTCGACGTGCTGGGCGCCTGGGGCCACCACTACATCAGCGCGAACCTGCCGGCGATCGCGCCCTTGGGCGAGGCGAAGTCGCACGGTGAGATCATGCGACTGCTGGCGCCGCGACTGGGGCTTGATCATCCGGCGATGCGTGAAAGCGATGAGCAGATCGCGGCATCCGCCTTGCCGCCGGGTCTCGATCTCGCGGCGTTGACGCAAGCCGGCTGGGTCAAGACTAACAAACCGCCGCCGACGCTGGTGGGTGCTGGCCTGCGCCTGGCGCCGCGAGACGGCGTTTCCCTGCCGCCTGAGGGACCGGCGGTGGGGATGCTGCGGCTGATGACGCCCAAGGCGCATTTCTTCCTGAATTCGAGCTTCGCCAACCAGCCACGCCATCGCCGTGCCGAGGGCAGGCCCACGCTCGACATGACGGCTGCCGATGCCGCGGCGCGCGGCTTGAGTGATGGCCAATCCGTCAAGGTGCGCAACGGCCGGGGTGCGATCCCCGCCACGCTTCGGATCACGGATGCCGTCGTCGCCGGCGTGGTCTCGCTGCCCGGCAAATGGTGGAGTGTG